>CAYGOE010000004.1:0-97604 GCA_964351405.1 uncultured Muribaculaceae bacterium
CAACGGAACCCCTTCTGCTTCAATTATCATACGACCCGGTGTGATTGGACATACAAACCCCTCCGGAGCTCCTTTACCTTTACCCATACGAACCTCTGCAGGCTTTTTGGTAAATGGTTTGTCGGGGAATACGCGAATCCAGATCTGACCCTCACGCTTCATATACCTAACTACGGCCTGACGAGCAGCTTCTATCTGCTGGCCGGTTAACCAGCAAGCCGCTGTTGTCTTAATCCCGAAAGATCCAAAAGAGAGCTGATTTCCCCTCTGTGCGATCCCTTTCATACGGCCTTTCTGCTGCCTTCTGAACTTGGTTTTTTTTGGTTGTAACATTGCTTTTTTTACAGTTTAACGATAACAGTAAATATTTTTGTGTGCTTTGGTCAAAAAAATTTTGGGGTTAAGCCCCTTATTACCTGCGAAATAGACATATTGAGTGCATATTTGGCGGGATGCAAATATACCAAAAAATTTAAATGTGCAAAAGGATGTTGAAAAATATTTACAATTTCTGCTGTTTTAGAAATCGCAAAAAATTACCTCCCCAGAACTTCTCAAGCTCTCTCTCGGAGTAACCTCTTCTTAGCAGTTCAATGGTAAGGTTTTTCATTTTTGAGGCATTTTCAAGCCCCACAACTCCTCCCCCTCCGTCAAAATCTGTGCCGATACCTATGTGATCTATTCCAACAATTTTTTTGGCATAATCTATATGATCTGCGATATGGCTGACATTAACTGAGTCTTTAGGAAGCTCCGACAGGAAAAAGCGGCCGGTAGCGATCTGAATAAGCCCTCCTGCAGCGGCAATAGCCCTCATCTCATTATCTTTAAGATTTCTGTTGTGATTTTTTATTGAAAAGACTCCCGAGTGGCTTGCTATAACGGGATATTTGCTCACTTTAAGAACATCAAAAAGAGTTTCTGTAGATGCGTGAGAGAGGTCTATTATAATACCAAGTCGGTTCATCTCTTTAACTACCTCTATCCCAAAAGGAGAGAGCCCATTATGTTCGGGCTGTTTGTCCATAGAGGCATCACAAATCTCATTATTGAGGTTGTGGCAGAGTGTTATTGCCCTTACTCCCATATCCCGGAACATCTCCAGGTTTGAGATATCCTTTGCAATGGCATAACCGTTCTCAATTGCAAGCACTACAGATGTAATTTCCTCTTTTTTATTTCTTAAAAGATCTTCCCTGTTGTAAGCAATTGAAACTGTAGGATAACTCTCTACATACGAGCGGAATTTTGAAAGTTGTTCTTTAACGTACTCTGTTGCCTTTGCCAATGAGACACTATCTCTTTCACCCTGACCTATATAAATTGCAAAAAGAGATGCGTCGAGTCCTCCTTCTTTCATAAGCGGGAATGTAACCTGCCCGGTAGTTACCCGAGTGGCAGTGTTGGGATTGTTAATCCGGAGTGCAGTATCGTTATGAGTATCTATTGTTAATACTCTTTTATGTATGGAATTTGCTTTTTTAATAAGCTCCGCATCAGTATGATTTTGGCTAATAAGCACTATGGGTGAAAATAAAGCAGCAGAAATAACTGCATATCGGGCAAGAGTGTTTGATATTTTTCTCATCTGCTTTTTAATCTGTTTTAAACTTTATGAAGCCACTTCATTTTTTTTGCCAATAGCAAAATCAATACTGCCAAAAAAAGCAGTGTAATCAAAAACCAAAATCCCAATCCGTTTACAAATAAAATTGGTGCAAAAGTAATCACCATAATCTCGATGGGAGCAATCGGAAGATAGGCGAGTGCATAATCATCCAGTGCTTTACTCTCCATCTTTGGATCAACTATTCTTAATAAGGCAATTCCCATAGCCATTGTTCCAGTCCACCATCCCCAAGCGAAGATTGATCTTTCAAACCAACTATCCTTAAGAAGTCTCCTTCCCAAATAAAAGGTGATTACCCAAACTGTTAACGATCCGAAAATAATCAGAATTATTAATGGTACTGCATATTTGACTACAATACTCAATTGGATAGATGCAACTCCGAAAGCTACAAGAAGATCCGTAAATGTTCCGCTCAATCTGGAGGTCTGAACCGGACATATATAGTCAGACACATTATACTTGTCAAAGATTTTTTTCAAAATCAGACCTATTATAAATGAGCACGAAAAGACAGGAAGTTCCAGCTTGGGGTAATATGATTTAACACCCTGACTCAGTAAGTATCCAATAAATGCTGTAAAGAAAACCAAAGCCAGATGAAAGGCTAATGAGTCTATCGATATTGATGAAGTTGTACTCATTCCTGCAGGCTCTCTCTTCTCTTTAGGGGTAAGTCCGGTTCTCAGATCGTTTGACAATTCTGAAAAATCTTTAATATATGATGTTTCGTTTTTCTTTGCTGCCAACTTTACAAATACGAGACCGAATATAATTGCCATAACCACTCCTACGGTTGCTGTTGTCATTCCCAGAGTTCTGGCTTCATCCCATCCAAGTCCCTCAAAGGCTGACCCTATTGCCGCAGCTGTTCCGTGTCCCCCATAAAAACCTGTCGGCAACATCAGGCCAAATGCTGAGTTCAATTCCGGCCATATCAATTTAAGGATAAAAAGGCCAAACAATCCAACTATTGACCATTGTAACAACAACCCTAACTGTGCATATGCCCATATTGACCCGACTCTCCCGCTAACCTCCTTAAAAGAGAATTTTGGTGAAGATAGTGGCAATGATGCAAAGACAAGAGCAATCAATATTGCTGAGTAGGTGCCAAGTTGATTTGAAAAAGGGAGCCACCCCAAGCCATTAGACCCCATTGCAAGGCCTAAGAAACCGGCAATCAAGCTGGGTGGAATAAATAATTGTTGAACAAATTTTACTTTAACTCGAATTAGTTTTCCGATAAGTAATAGGCCAAAAATAAGGCCAAGATCGGTAAAGAGAGACCAAGGCCCGAATGTAGAAGAGAACATAGTTTAGATATTTAAATCAAATATAGGGTTTTTTATTTTTCTGTCTGTACTTTTTCCTTTGCCTTTTTCCTTTGCCAACAACTCTCTTAAAACATAGCATTCAGGAATAGTCGTGAACTTCCAAGCTATAAAGCCCGGAAATAGGGATCATCAACAAAGTATATCAACCCCTTACCGGCAATTACAACCGGAGTCCCTTTAACCGAGGATGAGTTTAGAAAAAACTTTATTGTTTATTTAGAATTTGGTCCAATTCTTGAACATATGCAAAAAAAAGATATTTTTGCCCAATATGAGACGATGTACCCTCTATGCTTTAGCTATTATCCCAATGCTTTTATTGCAAAGCAGCCTTTTTTCTCAAGAGAAAGGTTTTCCTCTAGGGTATAAAGTTGAGGGCAGAGATACAATCTATTATCTGAATCTCTCGGAAGTTTACCTCTTCAGCTGGGACAATAAAAGAAAAAAAGAGAAAGAGTGGCGTGAGTTTTATCGTCTGGTATATAATTTCCGAAAGACTTACCCCTACGCCCTTATAGCAAAGGAGAAAATCAACGAGGCCGACAGTATTCTTGCCTCCGGAAACTTCAACAAAAGGGAGAGAGAGAAGTTTATACAGCAGTTCGAGTTAAAGCTCTTTAACGAGTTCGAAAAACCTCTGCGAAAAATGACATTCTCTCAAGGAAAACTCCTTTTAAAGCTAATCGATCGCGAAATCGGGCAGAGCTCATACTTTATAATAAAGAATTACAGAGGAGGGGCAGCAGCGGGATTCTGGCAGGGTATAGCAAAGATTTTCGGTTCAGATATGAAGAAGCCGTACGACCGTTTCGGAGATGACAAGTTAACAGAAGAGCTTGTACAGATGTATAAGAAAGGCACTTTTGAGTATCTCTACTTCTCAATATTTTAAATTATCCCTGACTCATATTGGCTCTTTGCCAAACCAGCTCTTTAGTTAGAGAGTTATAGACCAGATAATCGCAACCATAAATCCACTCACCCAGAATATAAAAACCGGCTCCCTTAGGGGTGATGTTATTACCTGCAGTATGCATATGGCCAAAGATAAAGAAGTCCACCACCTCTCTTTTTTCAAACTCAACAGCAACACTGTAGAGGGGGTCCTCTTTGCCTCTGAACTCAAAGTTCCGGCCGCAATTGAGTCGGTTATGCCGTGACCATCTGGAGGCTAACCCGAAAGCCCATCTTGGATGTATTGCGCTGAAAGCTCTCTGCAAAAAACGATTTTTGAATATCTTCTTTAGGAAAATCTGAGTTGAATCCCCGGTAAGCTCATCTCCGTGTGCCAGACAAAATTTTACTCCATCAATATCTCTCACGGTAAGCTCGTCCAGAACTATGAACCCAACCTCACTTTGAAGATAGTTATATGTCCATACGTCGTGATTTCCGTTAATAAAGTATATTTTGACCCCTCTGTCATTTAGGAGGGCAAGGGCTCCAAGTGTTCTGGTAAGCCCTCTCGGTATAACATATTTGTACTCGTACCAAAAATCAAAAATATCCCCGAGCAGGTATAGCTCAGCAGTGTTTTCCGGAATGGTAAGCAAGAAATTGGCAAAGTGCCTCTCTCTCTCAAGGGGGTTAAATCCCTTAAGACCCAGATGAACATCTGAGATAAAGTAGTGTAAATTTGGCACCTTCTTCATTTTCTCCTGTGATTTAAATAAGTGTCCAAAGTATGGTCAGCGCACCTAAAACTAGGCAGTAAAGAGCGAATCCTGTTAGTTTTGCTCTCTTAACAAGGGCTATCATCACCTTACAGGCAAAGAGTCCGGAAACAAACGCAGCAGTAAATCCTACAAGAAGAGAGAAGGGTTCAATTCCGGTTGATGCAGATGAGAAGTCTCCGGAGATCATCTCCAGAAAAGCCTCTCCCAATATTGGCACAAGCACCATTAAGAACGAGAAACGGGCAATCTCCTCCCTCTTTACCCCAAGCATAAGCCCGGTTGAGATTGTTGCACCTGAGCGGGAGAGACCCGGCAAGACAGCTAATGCCTGTGCAACTCCTATCATAAATGCATCTCTGTTTTTAAGCTCCCTCTCTTTTGATTTAATGAAATGCGTGAGTACCAGTAGAGATGATGTCACCAAAAGAGAGACTCCAACTATTATTAGTCCCGATCCAAAGATAGATTCTACAAACTCCTTAAAGAATATTCCCACTATAAAAACAGGGATCATTGAGATTGCAATCTTTATTAAATATGTGGTCTCATAATTTTTGCGAAATTTTAGTGCCCCCAAAATCAGAGAGAAGATCTCTTTTCTGAATACAACTATTGTACTTAATACCGTAGCAGCGTGAACAGCAACCTCAAAAGCGAGATTTTCGCTCTCAATATTAAGTATCTCTTTCCCAATAGCTAGATGACCGCTGCTGCTTACAGGTAGAAACTCTGTAAGACCCTGAACCAATCCCAGCAGTAATGCCTCAAGAAAACTCATTTGCTTTTTGGCTTATGCATAATTGCAAAGATCTCGACAACAAAACCGGCAAGAATAATAACCGGTGCCAGAACAATTCTTCTGAAACTGAACATCTCCTCTTTTGGAAATATATCTGGATCTGTTGTACCTCCGCCTGTCATCAGAGCATAACCGATTATCATCAGAGCAAGCCCTGCAAGGATATAGACAAGATTTTTGAAAGGAATTGCAAATTTTCCGGAATCCATATTGATGTGATTTAGTTTGTTAGCTTATTTGGTTTAAAAAAACATATCGTCTCCGGACATTGATACCAGTTTGTTAACTATAAAATAGGTACTGATAACGCAGAGTAGAATTCCCAAAACGATTACACTCCCGATTATTACTAATATCATATTTAAATCCAGAATCTTATACAGGTCCGGCAAATCTCGTTGTATTAAATAGACCACCCCACTTAGTAGTATTGCAGAGATTAGACCCGAAACGAGACCCTGAACAAAACCCTTTGCAAGCAGAGGACGCCTTATAAAGGCTCGTCTGGCTCCCACCAATTTCATTGTATGAATTGAAAAACGCTTTGAGAAGAGGTTCAGTCTTATAGTGTTATTAATTAATACAACCGAGATAAACAATAGAAGAGCAATAAAGACAATAATTATCATTCCTGCTCTCTCCATATTGTTATTGATTGTATTCACAAGGGACTCCTGATACACTACCTCTCTTACAAGCGGCATTGAGGATATCTCTTTCTCTATTTCTGAGAGAGAGTCACTCTCCAGATATTGAGCTTTAAGAAAGAGGTCTATCGAGATAGGAATCGGATTAACTTCAAATATCTCCAGAAAATCACTCCCCAGAATCTCTGCCATCTCCCTCGTTCCCTCCTCCCTTGAGATAAATGTTGCTCGTTTGATATACTCTTTGCCTTGTAAAATTCCGAGGACCACCTCGGCCTGATTATCTTTAGCCGAATCTTCAAAAAGAATAGATATCTTAATGTTTTCTCTAAAGTATTCTGATACAGATTTGGTATTTACAGCTAAAAGACCCGTTAATCCGGCAAGCAAAAGTACCAGACTGATGCTTATAACCGAAGATAAATAAGACTGTACAAGCCTGCGGTAGATTATGCTTTTTTCCCTTTTCTTCATTTGCTAAACAGATTCCAAAGATACATAAAATGTCTAATTAAATTTATTTTATTATCTTTGTAAACAATTTGCCTTTAAAATTTTTCATTAAAATGAGTGAGCCCACAAGAGTCCTTTATGTAAGCTCTGAAATTTTTCCTTATCTGCCGGAATCTGCAATATCCAGAATTGGTCGATACTTACCACAGGGGGTTCAGGAGAGGGGGTGCGAAATACGCTCATTTATGCCCAGATACGGGTTGATTAACGAAAGAAGAAATCAGCTTCACGAGGTAATCCGGCTATCCGGAATGAATATTATCATAAATGATATTGACAGGCCTCTCATTATTAAAGTATCCTCAATATCATCTGCAAGAATGCAGGTCTACTTCATAGACAATGAAGACTATTTCTACAGGAAGTATATTTACGGAGATGAGAAGGCAGAGTTCTTCCGTGATAATGACGAGAGGGCAGTTTTTTTCGCAAGAGGAGTACTTGAGACTGTGAAAAAACTTAGGTGGAAGCCGGATATTATACATTGTCAGGGGTGGATTTCACATTTCGTCCCTCTTTTTATAAATAAGGTCTATTTGGACGACCCCATTTTCGCAGAGAGCAAAATCATTCTATCGCTTTATAACGAAGGTATTAACCAGGTATTCAACGAAGATACCCGCTCCAAAGTTATTGTACCCGGTATTAAAAACCGTGATATGGAGGTTTTGAATCCTGCCAATGGCATAAATCTTGCTAAATTAGCAATTCAGTACTCAAATGGTGTAATTTTCGGAGATGAGATTGTTGAACCTGAGTTAAAGGAGGCTATCGATAAGAGCTCCCTCCCTACTCTTAAATTCATTGACACATCAGGCGAAATCTCCACTTATGTAGATGAGTACACTCAATTTTACGATAAAATCTTGGCTAAAAAATGATTATAAGGAACATCTTTCGTTCTGCAGCAGCGATTCTACTCTCTTCACTGATAACATCCTGTATTGAGACCGACAAAACAACAGGCTCCGGCTTAGTTCCGGATAACCATATTCTAAAGGTAAAGACCGCAATGTTTGACCTTCCGGTTCAAATGAAGATGTCGGACAGTTTACAGACAATATTCTCCGGGTCAATTGTAGTTGGAGCCTATAAGGATCCCGACTTTGGTCTGGTGGAGGCTTCCTCAGCTTTTCAGGTTATACCTTCGGCAGATAGTCTTAGCTTTGGAACCAATCCGGTAGCAAACTCTTTTAAAATGTATGTCAATGTTGCAGATAAATCCTTTTTCTACGAAAAGGATCAATATGTGCCTCAAAATTTCCACGTATATACACTTACCCGAGACCTGGATTCAACGGTAGCATATAATAACTCACTCACAGATTCAGATTATAACCCTATTAAAATCAATCTGGGGGGAAGCATATTTTTTGGTGGAGACAGCCTTGTGATGGATTTGTCTCTAGCCTACGCTCAACAGCTTCTCTCGGCAACCACTGCAGAGAGCGATAGTACAGAGATTTTTCTTAAGAGATTTAAAGGCCTCTATATGAAAACCGATCCCCTTCCCGGCTCACTTGAGGGTGGTAGATTTAATATTATAGATCCTCTGGACATCTTTTTTACTCTTGAATACAGACACGTAGATGCCTCCAAAAGTATTAATAAAGATAGTCTGATCTACTATTTCGTTTCGGATGTAAGGCCGACCCTAAATCGCTTCAAACACTCCTCCCAGAATCTTGTAAGCACAAATCCGCAACAGAAGATCTATGTTGAGGGCCTTGCAGGGATTAAGCCCTACATAGATTTCAATGATGTTAAAAATCAGATGACAAGCTGGGCACAGGCAAATAATACAGATATTTCAAAACTGATAATTGCCAAAGCAGAATTAAGGTTTCCATATGAATTTCCACAAGATTTTACCCGGATGACATACTTCCCCTCACAGCTGTTCCTGTTTACAAGAGAGAAGGGAGGAACCACTACCGCTCCTACTGTAATGTACGAACCTTTGGATGATATCTCCTATTATGAGTCCAATGGTGCAATAAACCGCTCTCTTCTATATTACTCTATGGATATAAGTACTTACCTGCAAAAGGTTGTACAGAATAAATTCACCGGAAAATCTTTGCAAACCTGGGTGGCACCTATACTTCAGCAGAGTGACTCATACTCCGGCACTGTCTTCTACTTTATTCAGAATATCCTTTACGGAAAAGCAACTCTAAACGGAAGAGGGATGACAAGAAAACCTCTTCTGGTATTGACATATGCAGTAATGCCATAATCTCACCGAATTCCCGGTATAAAAAAAGAGGGTGACCGAAATTATTTGGTCACCCTCTTTATATTTTGAATTAATTCTTGACTCTACCTGATTTTCTTAAAAACCACAGAAGAGTTATGCCCTCCGAAACCAAAAGTATTGTTCACAGCTACATTAACCTCTCTCTTTTGTGCTTTATTGAGAGTGAGATTTAGTCTGTAATCAATTTCAGGATCCTCGTGTTCAAAATTGATTGTAGGCGGAATTATTCCGTCACAGATTGCGTGTACACAGGCAAGTGCCTCAACAGCACCGGTTGCACCGAGAAGGTGACCGGTCATTGACTTAGTCGCACTTATATTAAGCTTGTAAGCGTGCTCTCCAAATAGGGATATGATAGCTTTAAGCTCTGCAATATCTCCAAGAGGAGTTGCTGTTCCGTGTACATTGATATAGTCAACCTCTTCAATTGCTATACCTCCGTCCTCAAGGGCAAACTTCATAACATTTGCAGCTCCCAATCCGTCCGGGTGTGGCTGAGTGATATGATGTGCATCTGCAGTCATCCCACCTCCTGCAACTTCACAGTAGATCTTTGCACCTCTAGCCACAGCGTGCTCATACTCTTCAAAAATGAGAATTCCGGCCCCTTCGCCCATTACAAATCCATCTCTGGATTTATCAAATGGCCTTGATGCTGTTTTAAAGTTCTCGTTATTTGTAGAGAGTGCCTGAGCAGAGTTGAAGCCACCAACACTTGGAATTGTGATTCCGGCCTCGGAACCTCCGGTTACAATTACATCTGCCTTGCCGAGTCTTATTGTGTTGAATGCATCAATCATTGCGTGAGTTGAGGATGCGCAGGCCGATACTGTAGTGTAATTTGGCCCCCTGAATCCATACTTCATTGAAATCATACCCGGTGCAATATCCGGAATCATTTTAGGAATAAGAAAAGGGCTAAAGCGAGGAACGTTTCCACTTTCGCAATAGCCCACTATCTCATTGAACAGAGTCTCTATTCCTCCGATTCCTGTGCCAAGTATAACTCCTACTCTGTCCGGGTTAATATTTTGGGTATCGAGTGCACTATCATTGATAGCTTCTGCAGTTGCAATGAATGCATACTGAGTAAAACGGTCGATTTTCCGCTCCTCCTTTCTGTCGATACCATATTTTGCCGGATCGTAGTCTTTAATTTCACAAGCAAATTTGGTTTTAAAAAGGGTAGTGTCAAAACGGGTAATAAGTTCGGCACCGCTAAGACCAATATCTAAATTGCCAAAATACTCGGCGATATTGTTTCCTATCGGATTAATAGTTCCGATACCTGTAATTACAACTCTTTTTAATTGCATATCCTCTTTTGTAAAATTACTTGGTATTGTTCTCGATGTAAGCTATAGCGTCTCCTACTGTAGAGATCTTCTCAGCAGCTTCATCCGGAATTGTGATGCCGAAAGCCTTTTCAAACTCCATAATAAGTTCTACAGTGTCGAGTGAGTCCGCACCCAAATCGTTTGTAAAACTAGCTGCAGGAGTAACCTCCGATTCCTCAACGCCTAACTTGTCAACGATGATGGCTTTAACTTTTGCATTAATGTCTGCCATGATTCTAAAGAATTAGTTAATAAAAAAACGTTATTTGATATTTCAAAATTAGTGTGCAAAGAAAGTTAAAAAAATCCAAAAATGAAAATTTCTATAAAGTAGAATTACATCCTGCTGATTTTCAGTATTTAAAAAATTCAAAGTATAATTATTCTCACATTCGGTATAATACTCTATTTTCCTTACCTTTGCGACTGATTTTTTCAACATATAAATGAGCGTTATAAATATAGCAATATTTGCTTCAGGTTCCGGAACAAATGCAGAGAACTTAATCAATTATCTTAACGATAATTTTCCTGCTTTAAATATCACTCCAAAACTGGTGCTTTCCAACAGGAGCGATGCCTACGTTCTTGAGAGGGCAGCCAGGTTAGATGTTAAGAGTTCTCTCATTTCTGCAAAAGAGCTCAGGGAGGAGAGGGTCGTGGATGATCTTTTAACCTCCAACTCTATAGACTTTATAGTTCTGGCAGGGTTTCTGCTTAAACTTCCCGATAGGCTGGTCTCTGCATACAAGGGGAGGATAATAAACGTACACCCATCACTCCTGCCAAAGTATGGAGGGAAAGGGATGTACGGCGAGTTTGTGCATAGGGCTGTTCTTGAATCCGGGGATAATGAGTCGGGTATCACAGTACATCTTGTAGATGAGGCCTACGATAACGGAGAGCATCTGTTTCAGGCAAAATGCACGATAGAGGGTGGGGAGACCCCTGACTCTCTCGCCAAAAAAATTCACGCCCTTGAAAAAGAGCATCTGCCAAAAGTTGTCTGCAGTTATATTCTCAACTATGGCAAGTAACTCCCAACCCGGGATTATCATCTTTTCAAGAAAATTGCTATCTGTTAATCTCGTTTAAAATTGGAATCTCCAGCCGGAAAGCTGTTCCGCTATATTTTGACCCGTCAAATCCCACAAAAACACCTACTCTGATAATCTGTTTCAGACCAAATGAGTACCCGGCTTCGGTATGGACTAAATCTCTCTCAGGGAGCCAAACTGTTTTCAGGTGAAGAGCCTCGTATAGCAGCTGACTGTTTAAAAATGGGAGTCGGTTAAGAACTAAATAGTCTGTATTGTATTCGCAAACTGCAGTTATCCAGCTTTGCGGAGTTGAGAGTTTGTAGTTGTCAAGTAGAAGAAATGAGGAGAGGAATCCGTTTTCTGTAATCATTATATCGGAAGATCGAAAATGTTTATAGTCACTAAGAAATACTCTACCCCTGTTATAAAACCCTCCAGCCTCAACAGAGTAGTAGATAGAGCTGTAGAGTCCGCTTTTAAATCTCTGGGATATAGAGCCTCCAACTATTCCGTAGTTTGATTTTGAAGTAGCGGTAGAGGGCAAGGAGGCTCGTGTAAAGATTGAAAATGTAGGATATTTTGTTCTTACATATCGCTTTCTACCCTCAACCACCCTGTAGTAGTAGTTTGGTGTATAAATGAGAGCGGCAGTGTAAAACAGGGAGGTGTTGTTTTGAGAGGTTGCTCCGTAGATATTATCGGGTATATTTGGTGAAGGGATATGCCGGAAGAGTGAGGTTATATTGGCATTTTCCAGGGGAGTGTTTTGATGCCAGGCGAGGCTTGTGTTTAACCTGAGTCCGGTTGCAAGCTCTATGCTGTTTTTAACCTCCATCCATCTTCTGGATTGGAATTTAACAGGATTGAGACCAAAAAGGTAGGATGCATAAGAGTTAACAAAGGGAGAGATAGAGGAGTTATTGCTTATATCTGCGCTGCTCTCTCCCATACTAAACGAGATGTTCCCTAATCTAAGGGGTGAATATGATGCAGATACGTTAATACTCCACAAAAGCTCTCTCCTGTGTGAGGAGTAGTAGAGAGCCGGCAACATTGTGATTGCAGAGTTTTTACTAAACTCATACTTTGCAAACAGCTCCTGACCTATCTGATAGCCGTCTACAAAATTGAAATCTCCGATAACCCCCGAGAGACCGCTGTAACCCAAAGTGAGATTTTTACCTGTCTTAAACCTTGTTTTAAAGAGAAGTCTGTCCAATATTTTATTCCCTGTAGATCTGTTAACCCTCTTTATCGAATCCTCTTCAAAAACTCTCTTAAATTCGCCCTTTAGGCTATCTGCCTGTTTGTAGGAGAGAATTTCATCCTCCCTTAATGGGAGCCGGCGAACCTCTGCCCAGTAGATAGTATCCCTTAAACGGGCAAGAGTGTCTACCACCCTTTTTATATTGGTATCTTTCTTTATTTCAAGCATCTGCCGGGGTTTTTCCTGTTTTATAGCTCTCTTTTCCGACCTATTTTGTGATATTTTATCCGGCTTATCTATGAGAGTAGCCTGTGTTACGAAATCGTCTTTAACTAAACCTCTACTGCCCTCATTAACTCTGCTAAAAGTCACAGATGAGTTAAACCTACCCTGTGCATTAACTCCCATAAGGTCTACGGTAACATCCATTGCATATGAGGTGGGCATTAAAACCTCCGGCTTAACTTCATTGAAATTAACGCTGATATTCATAGTAATACCGGTCCCTTTTGCTGTGAAGTCGATATATGAGACACTCCAGGTGTCATCAACTATATAGATATGGCCTCTGAAAAGCTTAGAGTCACCCCCTTTGGGTACTACCCGAATCTTATTCACAACTCTCCCCGATTCATTGGAAATCCCCTCATAAACAAAACTATAATACCTGAATGAGTTTGTTGCCAGAGGAGAGAGATAGCCGAAGAACTCTTTGTCGTAGATTGAGGTTCTGGTCACTCCGGAGATGTTGTCTATCTCTATCTCTGAAGGAATTGTGCTGGAGAAGGCCTTAACCTGTTCATTATAGCTTCCGGGATATTGGTAGCTGATTAGTGAGTGTGACTCCAACAGAAATAGTTTATTGAGCACAAGGTTGCTCCTGGCTTTTCCCGCCTGTATTTTAAAAATGGCGGGTATTTTAGTAATCTTCATTGTCCCTTTAAGGTATACCGAAGATTCATAGCTCTTAACCTGCTCTCTGTGGAAGGGGGCCCTGGCTATAGCTTTTCTCATCACAGAGTTGGCACGGTTCTCCCCTTTTGAGCTAAAATAGGCGTCATTAAGCTGATATACCTCCTCCTGCATAACAATCTTCCGGAAGATATCCTCATTTACCACCTCAAGGGTGAACCTCTCTCTCTTGTATCCAAGTGATGAGACTTCACAGGTGTAACTCCCTTTAGAGAGTGAAATGCGAAACTCACCCTTGTCATCTGCACTGACTCCGGATGAGATTTCATATACATATATTGTGGCAAAAGGAACCGGCAATCCATTGCGGTCAGAGACTCTGCCGCTGAAGACAGTTCCAAGAACAGCTGAGCTCAGTAGTAACAGAAGAGTGGTTAAACAGATTCTAATCACCACTTATTGATGTGAAGCTTCTCCTGCTTCCATTTATCCTTAGGGGTTTGCTCACCTTTCGGATAGCCGATTGGGATAAGGCAAAGCGGGAGATAGGGTTCAGGAATACCCACTGCGTCTGAGATTGCCTTCATTCTTTCAACTCCGGGATATCCTGCTGTCCACACTGCTCCAAGTCCCATAGATTCTGCGGCAAGAAGTATGTTTTGAGTTGCAGCAGAGCAGTCCAGATACCAGTAGTGAGAAGTTTGAGGGTTACCGGCAACAACTATTGCAGCCTGAGCCTCTTTAAGCATTCTGTTGTTTGGCAATTTCTGCGAAAGGGCAGCCATCTCCTCTTTTCCGTGTATAATTACAAACTCCCAGGGCTGACGGTTCATACCCGATGGGGCAGCCATTCCTGCCTTAACAAGCAACTTGAGGTCATCCAGAGACACCTGCTGCTCTGTATAGCTTCTTACGCTTTTTCTGTTAAAGATGTTCTCAAATACAGAATTCTGTGCAAAGATTGCATTGCTGCCAATCATTAAAATTGCAACTGCTACAAAAAGAGTCTTTTTAGCCATAATTATTTTATTTAAAGTTAATTTCCATTACCAATAGTGTGCCAATATCATTGTCTTATAAATATTCAAAGCAGTCTCCATAATCGGGTCGGAGAATTTATACCCGCTTCTGTGAATATCCTCTGTGGCGGTGCCGTTTCCTATATCAAAAAAGGATGAGATAGAGTCAAATGCAAAGAAAGAGAAGTCATCTGAGCCTCTGGTAGGCTCTTTCGCATATATTATCTCTAATCCATTGCTCTTTGCAGCTGCCTCAACCATAGAGTTTGCTTTGTCGTTATTAACTGTGGCAGGAAAACGGTCAAAATAGGCAATACTCACCTCCAGCTTATCTATTGCACCTCTCTCCTTGGCAAACCTCTCCATCATTGAACACAATTTGTCAAGGTCTTCATCTGCAAAGGAGCGAAGAGTCATCCTTAGATAGCCCTCCCCGGGAGTTACACCGTAGTTAATCTCCCCAAGAGTGATGTTGACGACAGTGCCAAGAATGAAATCCTTAAAAGAGTCGAGATCTGAGTTGAGGATTTTCATATAGTCTGCTGTACCGATTATTGCATTTAGCGGAGATATTGCCTGCTCCGGGTAGGCAGCGTGAGAAGGTGAGCCCTTAAATCGGATCTCCATCCCCACGGAGCCCGCTGCATAGACCCCTTTGTGAATAATGACAGAATTGAGGGGATAACCAGGATTGTTATGAAGAGCAAATGCGTAGTCGAATTTGACTCCAAGCTCCTTTAGCTCCTTAGCCATCATTGAGGCCCCCTCTCCAACCTCCTCTGCTGGCTGAAAAAGCAGCCAAACAGTGCCATTGAACTCTCTGTTTTGGGAGAGTAGCTGTGAAAGACCCAGCAGAATCGACATATGACCATCGTGCCCGCACAGATGTTCAAACCCCTTTTCGGTCCTGATTGCATCCATCTCACAGCGAAACATAACCGACGGACCATCTCCCCTGCCCTTATACCCTGCTACTATTCCGTGTCCTCCTATGTTCTTATGAAGGAGATCGGGTTTGGTTGGTTCAATATACCCCAGAAGAATCTGAGCAGTTTTCTCCTCCTTGTGAGAGTACTCCGGAGATTTGTGAAGGAGCTGTCTCATCTCTTTCATCTGTGTGAACAGATGGCCGGTAGTCTCTTTGCTTTGGGAATTTGCCATTACGCCTGTGAAATTTAGAATTATAATACCTATAAATTTCAAAATGATAACTCTCTTCATTTTTGATCTTTTCTCAAAAATAGAAAATTAATTTGTGAGATTTTTATTTAAGTGGCAAATTTGCGCCTCACCTTTTAGTTCAAAATTTTAAAATTATGCACACCAGTTACTCAAAGAGAGGCCAAATATCTTTAAAATACCAATTTGATAAAGTTGTACAAACAGGACTCCTATGCATTACCTGCTCGCTGCTAGTGGTTAAGAGCAGCCCCATACTCGCCCAAAATAATGAGAAAAAGATGAACGAGAGTCAAAGGGCGCTTGAGGAGGTTGTGATAAACACAGAGCGGCCCTCACATTTTTCGCCTCTGGTGCGTGTTGTTGCAGTAATTGATAAAAGGGAGATTGAGAGGGCAGCCGTTCAAAACGTTCAGGATCTGCTTAGATATGTCCAGAGTGTAGATTTGCGAAGCAGAGGAAGTGAAGGGGTTCAGGCAGATCTTAATATTCTGGGGGGTACTTTCGACCAGACAATGGTGATGATAAACGGAGTTAACTTCTCTGACCCTCAGACAGGACATCACTCACTAAACATACCTGTGGATATTACACAAATTGAACGAGTTGAGGTTCTTCACGGGCCGGGAGCGTGGTCCGGAGGGGGTGTCGCGTACGCCGGCGCCATTAACATTATAACAAAAAAACCGACAAAAAGAGATCTGCAGGCTTCGCTCTCCGGGGGAGAGAACGGCTATTTTCGCGGCTCTGCCAATATTGGGATTATCTCTGGTTCTATCTTCAATAGATGGCAAATTTCCGGTCAGGGTGGCGGTAGCCACAACCGAAGTGACGGCTACACAGAAAATACCGATTTTAAGATAACAAATCTATATTCAAATATCTCTCTTACCAATAACAGCGGTCATTCAATAGATATTCAGGCCGGATGGCAGAGTAAATCTTTCGGGGCCAACAGTTTTTACACTATTGCTTATCCCGAGCAGTATGAGAGAACACGCCTTTTCCTCTCCAGTATAAAATATCTATGGGAGAGCAGACGCTGGCAGATAAGCGCAACTGTGTATCAAAGAAGACATCACGACAGGTTTGAACTTTTCAGGGACGACTCTCCACTGTGGTACAAAGGGCACAACTACCATATGAACGATGTTGCAGGAGTAAACGCCAATGTAGCATACCGCTGGAAAAGGTGGGGAAGCTCTCTATTTGGTGCAGATTACAGATATGAACATATCTATAGCACAGTTCTTGGAGATCCACTCGAATCACCATATAAAACTCCGGGAGAGGATGGGGTAAGCTTCACAAAGGGGAAAAGCAGAGATATTCCGGCACTCTATGCTAGACACACTCTTCAATTGGAGAGGTGGCGCTTTACAGCGGGGGTTATATTTGCCAATAGGCTCTATGCAGGATTTGCTGCTGCATACACAATTAACCCATATCTTGAGGTTAACGGATGGATTAACAACAGCTACCGCAACCCCACCTTTACAGATCTTTACTACAAAAGTCCCACCCAGACGGGCAATATGGAGCTGAAACCGGAGGAGGCACTGGCTGCGCAGCTTGGGCTAAGATATACAAAACACAAACTTAGAGCCTCCATAGGTGCATTTTATCGATATGGATACCGCATCATCGACTGGACAAGGGAGAGTGGAAGTGACCAGTGGAGTGCCAGTAATATAACTAATGTAAGATCTGCAGGGGTGGATTTTAGCGCCTCAATCAGATTCGAGTCCGGGTTTGTGACAAAAGCCGGAATCTCTTACTCGTGGATGGATGTCTCAAAACAGAGTTCAGCGGTTCACTCTCTCTATGCTACCGACTTTCTCCGGCATAAGGCTGCTCTCAATATTGAGCACAATATAATCTCTAAGCTAAGCGGGCGGTGGGATCTGAGCTGGCAAAAAAGAGAGGGGACCTATCTTGGCCCCGGAAATCTGGAGACTCCCTACCAAGGATTTATTTTAGCCGACTTGAAAATAGTATGGGGCGGCCGGCAGATAAAACCATTTGCTGAGGCAACCAACCTGTTTAACACAAAATATCTGCATATAGGAAACCTCCCTCAACCCGGGCGCTGGGTTAAAGTTGGGGTTAATTTTGTTTTATAGTTATAACCATTGAATTGGGCGAACATATTTGCTTGAGGGTTGTTATTTATGGAGATTAATCTTTTAAAAAAATGAAACACATAATCACAATAGTGGCAATGAGCCTTGCACTTACAGTAACAGCTCAAAACACATTCAGCCATAAGTGTAAAAATGCAGAGGTTATTCTGCTAAGTGAAGGTCAGAGAGTTAGCAATTTGAACAATCTTATTGGTCTTACCCCTGAGATTATTGCCGAAGTTGCTCCGGATAAGACATTTCTCGGTGCTACCAACGCTTTTCTTATACGTAGCGGCGGCAAGAATATTCTTATAGATACAGGACACGGCAGAGAGTTGTTCAATAACCTGAAAGCGTTTGGTGTATCTCCACAAGATGTTGATGTAATACTACTTACTCACCTGCACGGAGATCATATAGGAGGGCTTGTAAAAGAGGGCGTTCGAACATTCCCCAAGGCAGGGCTCTATCTCTCCAAAAAAGAGTTTGAGAGTGCATCTGAGAGTGCACTTAAGATCATAAACCAGTACTCAACAGATATGGTGCTGTTTGACCCCGGTATTGACTCCCCTGAGAGAGTTTATGAGGGTGTTAAATCTATGGCTTGTTACGGACACACTCCCGGTCACACTGCTTTTATTGTAGATGACCTTGTGATATGGGGAGACCTTACCCACGCAATGGCTGTACAGATGCCATATCCAAATATTGCCATTACCTACGACACCGACCCGGAGATGGCAATAAAATCACGTCTCAAAATGTTCGACTATATAGTGCAAAACAGACTTAAAGCAGCCGGAATGCATATCCCATCTCCTGCAATAGGGAGCCTAAAGTCAAATGAGAAGGGAGGATTTGTTTTTGAACCTCTCTATTTGAAGTGACAGATCATTGATCGCATACTTTTTTTCAATTACATTTAGTTTGCAAAAGTCAAAAAAATGGTTGAAAAACTAGCTGCGTAACCATTTTTAGTTTATTTTTACAGAATTGTGGTTTAAAATAATAAGATATTAATATATAAATATATCGAATATGAAGAGTAAATTCCTGGTTATGTTAGTTTCATCGGCAGTTATGGCCTCATCCTGTACAGGAGAGGGAGGAGAAAAGACAACTGAGGTGCCTATCGGCAGAAGCACTATTGAGGTTGTAAACGGTATTATGACCCCGGAGGTAATGCACAGTTTGGGCAAAGTAAGTGACCCTCAGGTATCTCCTGACGGAAAGGAGATTCTCTATGGGGTATCGTTTACCAGCATTGCGGAGAATAAGAATAACCGTGAGTTGTTCATTATGAACATAGGTGGCAGTGACAACCGCCAAGTAACCACCTCTGTAAAGAGTGAAAACAATGCTCGTTGGATTAACGAGGGCAAAGAGATTCTCTACCTAGTGAGCGGCCAGCTATGGAAAATGAACAGGGATGGATCCAACTCAGTAAAAATTGGCGAGTACGGAGACGGCATCTCTGAATTTGAGCTCTCTCCTGCTCAAGACAAAATTCTGTTTGTATCTAAGGTAAAATCTATCCGGACGTCCAAAGATTTGTGGAGTGACCTTGACAAAGGGAGCGGTAGAATGATAGACAAACTAATGTATCGCCACTGGGATCATTTTGTAGAGGCTATTCCGCACCCCTTTATTGCCGGTTTCAACGGCAGTGCAATTGCAGATGTTGTTGATATTCTCGAGGGTGAGCCATATGAGTCTCCAACACTCCCTTTAAGTGGTATTGAGCAGCTTAGCTGGAGTCCCGATGGTAAGAAGGTGCTCTATGCATCCAGAAAAGTTGTGGGTCGCGAGTATGCCTACTCTACCAATACAGATATATATCTATATGATATCGAGGCAAAAACACACGAGAACCTCACCGAAGGAATGCCCGGATATGATACTGACCCGGTATTCTCTCCCGATGGAACCCATTTTGCCTGGTTAAGTATGGAGAGAGGCGGATATGAGGCAGATAAGTCCCGTCTTTTTATAATGAATCTGCAAACTAAAGAGAAGAGAGACCTTACACGGAATTTTGCATACAATGCAGAGAGTCCTGTTTGGTTACCGGATGGTTCAGGACTATATTTCAACTCCTGCGTAAAGGCTCTAACAGGAATTTATCAAATCAATATTGCAGATGAGAGTCTCCGCAAAATAACCGATGGTTGGTTTGATTTCGGGAGTGTAACCATCGCCGGAGATAGGCTGATCGCTCTCTACAGGAGTATGTCACAGCCAAACGAGATTGTATCGGTAGATCCAATAACCGGAGAGTACACCCAGATATCCAAAGAGAATGAGCATCTGCTTAAGCAGATATCAATGGGAAAGGTTGAACAGAGGTGGATTAAAACTGTAGACAACAAAGATATGCATATGTGGGTGGTCTATCCTCCAGGATTTGACCCTGCAAAAAAATATCCTGCTCTTCTATTCTGTATGGGTGGACCTCAGGGAACGCTCAGTCAAAACTGGTCATACAGATGGAACTTCCAGCTTATGGCAGCCAACGGATATGTGGTTATTCTTCCAAACAGAAGAGGGACATCTGCCTTTGGACTGGAGTGGGGAGAGCAGATCTCAGGTGACTATATCGGGCTCAATATGCAGGACTACCTCTCATCTGTGAAGGAGATGAAGAGAGAGAGTTACATTGGCAAAATTGGGGCAGTTGGTGCCAGCTACGGCGGATACTCCGTATTCTACCTTGCAGGCATTCACAAGGGGATGTTTAGCGCATTTGTTGCTCACGCCGGAATCTTTAACCAGGAGCATATGTATATGACCACAGAGGAGCTTTGGTTCCCACATTGGGATAACGGAGGCGCACCTTGGGACGACAACGCTACAGCAAAGAGGCACTACGCAAACTCGCCTCACAAGTTGGTTAAGAACTGGAACACCCCTATTCTTGTAACACACGGAGAGCTTGACTACAGAGTTCCGGTTGACCAGGGGATGGCGGCGTTTAACGCAGCTCAGGCTTTGGGTGTTCCATCGGAGCTATTGCTCTTCCCGGATGAAAATCACTGGATTTTAAAACCGCAAAACAGCGTTCAGTGGAACAGGGTTTTCTACCGCTGGCTGGACAAATGGCTTAAAAACGAATAGCATCCGGACTATTTTCGCAAAGAGTATGATTAATGAAATCAAATGAATGGAATCAATTAAATAACTCCATATAAAGCAAATAAACACAACCAAGAAGTGATGAAGAGAATTTTACTATTTACGGCACTTATTCTTACGGTCTCTTTTGCATCTGCGCAAAAAAAACCTCTGGATCACAACGTTTATGACAGTTGGAAGAGCGTGGGAGCATTCAATATGACCGAAGATGGCAAATACACCATCTTTATGGTTAACCCACAAGAGGGCGATAACTACCTTGTCTCAATGAATCTTATGAATTTTACCAAAGACTCTATAGCAAGGGTAAATGGTCCTAAGATGACTGAAGACGGAAAATTTGTTGCAGCAACGATAAAACCTACTTTTAATCAGAGCAGAGATGCCCGTATAAAAAAGGTTAAACCGGACCTTATGCCTAAAGATACTCTAGGGATATATAATATCCGGACAAAAGAACTAAAGAAGATCCCATATCTCAAAGAGTTTAAAATTGGCCGATATGCCAAGGATTTTATAGCTTTCCAGACAACACCACCTGCAGATACAAGCAAGAGCAAAAAGCCTGTTAAAAAAGATAAAAATGAGGGCGAAAATTTAATGGTGTACCAACTCTCTACCGGGATGATTGATACTCTCAAATTTGTTTCGGATTATGATTTTACTAAAGGGGGAGACTCTCTCTTCTTTGCTACAAGACCAAACTCTAAGGATAGTGTAAATAAACCAGGTCTATTCCTTTACATTCCAAAGACAAAATCAATTACCACTATCTACAATTACGATCTAAAACAGAGTGTAAAGCTGCCGCTGGTAAGTGAAGATAACAAGCATATGGCTTTCTATGCAAAGCTGGATACTACCAAGAATAAGGATAAATTCATCTCTATTCTATACTACAACGCAACACTACCTCAGGCGAAACTGGTTATAGACAACAACTTAAACGGTATGCCGGAAGGGATGAGAGTTACAGAAAACAGGTCGCTTCAGTTCAATAAAGAGGGAAACAGACTCTTTTTCGGAATCTCAAAAATTCTCAGAGAGAAGGATACAACACTGGTAGAAGCAGAGTTGGCCAAACTTGATATCTGGCACTACAAAGATACATATGTACAGCCTTATCAGCTGATTAACCTCACAAGAGAGCAGAGGAAATCTTATGTTAGTGTAATTCGCCTCGACTCAGAACCAAAACTTGTTCAGCTTGCCAAAGAGGAGTATGAGCAGGTACAGGTTCCTAACGAGTGGTCTGCAGATTGGGCCTACGCAGTCTCAGATTATAACTATCGGCTGGAGTCTCAATGGAGTTCAAACCCAAGAAGAGATGTCTATCTTATAGATGTAAATACAGGTGACAGTAAGCTTATTATGAAGGACCAATTCATAGGGAACGGCACTCCATCACCGGATGCAAACTTCTTTGTTTGGTATAACAGTGTAGATAAAAACTGGTACTCCTATGAGGTTAAAACCGGCAAAACCGTTTGTCTGACCAATGAGTTGAATGTCTCATTTACAGACGAGATGCACGACACTCCGGAGATGGCACGATCTTACGGGCACGGTGGCTGGGCAGAGGGTGATGCAGCAATCTACCTCTATGACAGATATGATGTCTGGCAGATTGACCCTAAAGGGGTTGCTCCGGCAGTTATGCTTACAGACGGCGAAGGCAGGAGAAACAATATGACTTTCCGGATTGTTCGTCTAGACGATATTCTACTCCCTCCGGGAACACCGGGAGTTAGAATGGAGCCAATCAAACCTAAGGAGACTATCTATTTCTCTGCTTTTGATAATGTTACCAAAAACAATGGATACTACTTTAAGGAGATGGGTAAGAGAAAACCTCTAATGAAACAGTGGGTTATGGAGCCTGTTACTTTTGTCTATCTTAACAAGGCAAAAAAGGGAGATGTAATTACCTATGTGAAACACAACTTCACAAACTCTCCGGATGTGTGGGTTACAAAAGACAACTTCAAAACCCAGACTAAGGTTACAGATATCAACCCTCAACAGAGAGATTACAACTGGGGAACGGCCGAGCTTGTAAAGTGGAAATCTAAAACAGGGCTGGATATAGAGGGTATTCTTCACAAACCTGAGAATTTTGATCCTACAAAAAAATATCCAATGATAGTGTATTTCTATGAGACAATCACAGATAATCTGCACACATACAGGGCTCCTGCACCAAGCCGTTCAACAATTAACATTACATACTTCACAAGTAACGGATATTTGGTATTTACACCGGACATCTATTACCAGATAGGATACCCGGGAAAAAGCGCTATGGACTGCATTGTGCCGGGAGTTGAGAAGATATGCGAAAACCCTTGGGCAGATCGTAACAACGTTGCAATTCAGGGACAGAGCTGGGGAGGCTATCAGGTTGCCTATATGGTTACCCAGCCGGAGATCTTCAAATGGAAAGCTGCCGGAGCTGGTGCTCCCGTAGCAAATATGACCAGCGCATACGGCGGTATCAGATGGGGCTCCGGAATGGTTCGTCAATTCCAGTATGAGCACACCCAAAGCCGCATCGGCAAAACCCTCTGGGATGGACTTGACCTCTATATTGAGAACTCTCCTCTCTTCTTTGCCAACAAAGTCGAGACACCACTCCTCATTATGCACAACGACGAAGATGATGCAGTTCCGTGGTACCAGGGTATTGAGTACTTTACCGCACTTCGCCGTCTTGGCAAACCTGTGTGGATGCTTCAGTACAACAAAGAGAAACACAACCTTGTGAGCAGAGTGAATGCCAAAGACCTTAGTGTAAGACTTTCGCAGTTCTTTGACCACTACCTTAAAGGCGCACCAATTCCAACCTGGATGGACACCGGCGTTCCTGCTGTACTTAAAGGAATAGATTGGGGGTTGTAGGGGAACCTTGCCAAGGATCGTGGGGCATTGCTCATTTTAAAGCACTTAGCCAAAATCACATTCTAATTAACCGCGAGCCCGCTTCGTTTACACGTTGCGGGCTCGTTTTTTTGCTGTGAGAGTGCAGGCAAAGAGTAATGGCACGGTATTTGCGGCTAACAGGCGAGGTATTCTGCTCTATACCAATCTATTACTTCACTTACATAATTACCTCCGTTATGAAAAAACTACTTTTTCTCCTACTGGTTTTCTGTATGAGTTCACTGCTCAATTCCTGTGACGGCAATAAATCCGGCGGATCTGCCTCGGATGGTATTAAAACAATCTCCCTGCCCGATGCTATAGGCAAAGAGAGAATAGTAAACCTAAGCGAAGTTGCCCAATCTATCCGTTACATACCTCTGGAGATTTCGGATAGTTCACTGCTTGGCAACATACCAAGACCTATTCTGGAAAACGGGGTATTCTATGTTACAATCAGGTCCGGGTTAAAAGAGGAGTTTATGATGTATAATATTGATGGTAAATTTTTAGGCAAGTTGGGTCGGTACGGCAGAGCAGCCGGCGAGTACCAGACAAATATGTCCTCACCTGCACTCTCTGTTGATTACAAAAGTGGTAATCCCATAATCTTCTCTACAAATAAAGTTATTGAGTATGATAAAAAAGGTAATTTCATAAAGGAGGTAAAATCCCCGGTTGAATCTACTTTTAATTTAATCTTACTTAGAGTTAAAAAATTAGGTGATAACTACATCTCTACTCTTTATAATTTTGACCAACGCAAATCTTTCTACCTCTTTTTTAATGCGAATGGAGAAGCAATTGAAGAGGCACCTGAGTTACATAAAGCACAAAATAGAGATGGATTAATAACCAAAGAGTCAAATGAAGTGAGTACCACAATCTTATCTGCATCCAATGCCATAGCTGTATCGACACCCTATATGTACGATTATAAAGATAACACCAGATTGATGGGAAATACAGACACCCTCTACACCTTTAATCCTAAGATGGAAAAAAGAGCTCTTTATCATTTTGAATATGGAAAATATGAGTTGCCTCTTAACTCAACCGGCGACCAGAGATCACAGTCAATCTTTCTTATATCCGGATTTACCTGTGAATGGGAAGATCACCTGTTTCTCACATATAACTTTGGTAACAATGAACCCAACGGATATACACCGCCACTTGTAAGGGGAGTGTTTAACAAAAAGAGCGGGGAGCTGACTCTTCTTAAAAGGGTAACCCCGGAGATTGGAGGGTTTAAAAATGACCTGGACGATGGTGCTCCGTTCTGGCCGGTTTATATCTCAAGGGAGGGAGAGATGATAATGCCGCTCTCTGTTGCAAAATTTATTGAACTCAGTGAAAAGTATGACTCGCCGGAGATGAAGAGGGTTGCTGCAACCCTTACCGAGGAGTCAAATCCGGTGATGGTTGTTGTTGAACAAAAATAAATTGAATTACTCGCTTTTAAGTTTCACTAGTAATATCACCGGATTATCTGTCTCTTCCAATCCATCTGCTATTATTTTGAATTTGTCAGATACCTTATTGGTTTTTGCGTGCCGAATGAATTCTGATGCATTTACAAATGATACCATAAAATCATCGTCACTAATATAGTGTGGCCAAAACGCCGGTCCCCCTTCAATATCATCAACAAATCCAATTTGATAGTCAGCCGGTTGATCAATGAGCCGGAAGCTATTGTCTCTTTTATCAAATAATGCACAAGAGGTTTTTAATAAAGCATCATTCCCGCTTGATGTTTTTATCTTAATTGGTTTGTGGGCTAACGTTGACAAATTAAGTGCTAGAAAAATAAAATTTTCACTCTCCAGAATCGGAGCTCTTAAAAAAATCTTATTATTATGACCTCCTTTCGGTTTAAAATTTTGATCTGTAATATTATATTCCCCAAAATTAATTTTATAAATAGTATCTATACTTTGCAGATCTTTATTATATGAAATTATATATTCATTATTACCAGTTATAATTTTGCCGACGCCCTCTTTTGCAAAAATTATTGGTCTTCCTCCGGCAACTGTTCCATTCCGATTTTTATCTATCTTTTTCTCTGATTCCGGATATGGAAAAGTTATTATTGTTTTTCCTAAAGAATCCACAATTATTCCGGAATATATATGATCTTTCTTGAATCCAGGTAGTGTTGCCAGTAAATATTGATTATCGTCCAGTTTAAGAACCCTGAGGAATCCAGAAGAAGTATCACTTTTCTCTAATGGTATTGTTCTTAATAATCTGCCTTCAGGGGAATATTCCTTAATAGTAAAACCAGTTAATATTATAAGATTTTTATCGTAAACATCTACAGAATAAACAGATGAATATTCATCCGGCCCCCTGCCTAATCTATTTAGAGTATTATAATACTTACCACTACTATAATAAATTGACAAAATCCCGAATGATTTTCTAAGCGTATTAAAAATAAACATCCCATTTTCATACCAAATTTTATCAATATCACCAACAACAGTTGAATGGTTTGTCTCCAGTGGTATGAATTCGATACTTTCGGCTATATCACTAATATTCATTATAAAGCCCTTACCAATATTATCTGCAACATTGATAGATATAAACCTATCAGAATCAACTTCAGCCGAAGTACACGCTGAAAGTAGTACTGTAGTTGAAATTATGAACAGAAATGAGAAATTTTTCATACTAAATAGAACCTCCTATATTTACTACTTGATTGGATAAAGAAAAGGTTTGTAAAGCGTAGTATGGTTTAAAAATTAATTATTTTGTGCTAAAATACAAATTTAATTGTATGTAAAAATGCAATAAGCTGTCCTTTCGAGGGAAAGAGCGCATAAAGTTGAGTAAAAAATAGGGGCGGCCATTTTGAGCCGCCCCTGCCGTTACATAACACAAGGTACTTAATAACTACCTACTTTAACCTTAAGGTGCTTTGCAGCGCCTCTGCTTTAAGCTCTGGGGCGGTAGTTTTATCGTTATACACTGCTTCGAGTGCATTAATAATCTCGCTTTTTCTTATGCTCCAGTTAAACCAGCCCAGAGCCTCTGCCATAGTGATTCTCACTTTAAGATTGTCGCCGGTGTCTGTAAGAACATTCAGAAAATGGGTTGTCTGTTTGTGGTTGTTGTAGTTTCTAAGTGATCTTACTGCAGATATCCTTTTTTCAGGTGTACTGTTTTTATCCTTAATTGTTGCCAGGGCTGTCTCCTGTCTTTTAAACTCACTATTAAAGTAACTTGTAAGATCGCTTACTGTTTTGGATGGGTTAAGCAGATTTGAGCCTTCACTTTGCTTTTTAACCTCCTCTAAAACCATCTCCTTTTCGAACATAGGCAAAGAGTTCTGTGTTGCAAACAAAATTCTTATGCTCTCGTTTGAGAATAGCAGAGTATTTACCAACGGTTTTACAAGTATAGGATTACCGCTATAACCACAAAAGCGGGCAGCATTTCTTCTGATAAGTTCATAAGGATCCTCTAATGCAACTAAAAGCGCCTCTACCAAATTATTGTCGGAGAGGTCAATAATTCTTTTAAGTGCCTGCATACGAACAATGTAGTAAGGGTTCTCCTTTAAGACCTTCAAAAGAAGATCTGAGTAGCCTGCCGGAGGGTTTTTTGAGAGCTGTTTAAGAGCTGTAGCCAAGTAATTTGGGTTGTCTCCATTTTTCTCAAAAAGGCTCATCCAGTACCTGTTATCTTTTGCTCTAGTTGCAAGATCTCTGTTTAACAAATCTCCCCGTTGTCTGTTTTTTGCAGATTTTTCTGCCGAAACTTTGGATTGCTCTGACGAAATCACCGGTGGTGTTCCCGGAATCAAACGATAGGTTGGGTCTCCTATCAGGTGAGATTCAAGGGTTTGGATCTCTTTTTGCCAAAAACCCACTCTTGCACCCTCGGCCAGCATACCGATAAGCTCCAATGACCATTTATCCTGCAATACATTTACAGTATTACCCTGGGCAACCACAGTGTTACCATCTGCAAAAACGTGGTAGCCCGCAACATATCCTTTCTGGTGGAAAGAGCCGTTGTAGCAGGCGTCAAAGATGGTTATTCTTGACTGCGGCGTAATTGTTTTAAGGTCTTCAAGGGAGATGTTGATATTGGCGGCAATTGTTGAGTCGGCAGCTTTGGTTGAGCGGAGCAGCTCTTCGTCAAAGAAGGCCTCTGTGAGGCCAAAATCTGCCATCATACTGCTTTTAAAGTTGCTTTTCCTCTCTCCTGTGTATCTGCGATAGGTATTCCTGACAGAGACAGAGAGTGCCTCCATCGGGCCAGGAACCTTCCCTGTAAGAACATTAGGTGCAGGGTAATCTCCATTAACATACTGGGTATCGAACGCCCCGTGTTTATGAAAAACAAAGAGGTCGGTACCTTTTCGCTGCATCCTCTCAAAAAGGTTGAACTTCATAAAAGGGTCCTGGCGGAAGTTGTAGAAGCCGTTACCTTTAGAACTCTTAAAAGCAGCAGGAAATTGCTCCTTAATTGCAAACTGCTGATTCTGCCATACAGTAAGGCAATCTGAGTTATAACCGTGTCCGTTAAAGAAGATTATATTATCTGCATAGTTCTCTTCCAGATGCGCCTTTACAGCCTTTTTGAAGAATCGTCTTATGAGTTCATAAGTGTCCACTCCAAAATCCGAAGGAGGTAGTACTCTTGCGGAGTAGAACTCGCTCTCAATCTTTTGCTCCGAGCTCTCTTTAAGATTATAGTAGAAGTGGCGCTGGTTAAGAGAGTCCTTTTTTAAGAACGCAAACTCCAGATCCAGATCGTCATAATATCTGTCACTGGTAACAGAAGATTCGGTGATTGGAAAGTTCTCTTCATCCATCTTAAATGCAGTGGTTGCGTGCTGGAAATTTCGAACCCTTACAACAGGAATATCTCCGACAAACAGAGCCCCCTCCATTACCGGACGCTTGTTGTAGATCTTTCGTATCTCTTCACGCAGTGTCTCGGGTGAGCTCCACTCTCCTATGAGAATTTCAACTCCCAAACCCTCCTGTTCAAGCACTTTTTTATACTCTGCAACCTCAGACGATGCCGCTTCGAAGCTTGCCCGGTCTATTACAACCAGAAATCTGGATGCATATTTACCCTTTGCAGGGATAATGCGACCTCTCCCCTCCATCTCCGATAAAGATCCAATCAGTATCAGGGCTAAAAATATGTATTTTATTACTTTTTTCATCTTCATCTCACATTATCGCATATACACCTCTAATCTCGCAACTGTCTTTGTAAGCTCATCCAGAAGCTTAGGGTCAATCTCACTGTTTTGAGAGGCCTCTTTACAGGCAGCCACAATTTCGCCTCTTCTATATGATAGGTTAAACCAACCCATAGCCTCTGCCAGAGCGATTCTCACTTTGAGATCTTCCTTAGGATCTTTCAGAACCTTAAGCAGGTCGTCAACTTTGTTGTGATATGTGTTGTTCCTGAGCATCTTTACAGATGACAGCCTGGCCTTTGTGCTTTTGCCTTGGTTAGTAACATCGTCTGCCATCTGGGCTATCCGTCTGCGGGAGTCAAATCTCTCTTTGAAATCTGCCCAAACAGCACTCTTATCATAATAGGTTGTGTTGAGATCCAGCTGAGTTTTAACCTCATTCTCAAGCTTATCCATATCCATAAGGTCAAAACTGAAGGCGGCATTAAACTGCACCCTCTCGTCCAGATAGTCGTTTAGATAAACCTTTGCTATATATGGTATATACTCATCTTTACCAACTCTTCCCATTGCAAATGTAGATTTACGCCTTATGAACTCGTAAGGGTCATAGATAGAACTTTTGATAAGCTCTTCAAATTTCCCGTTATTGTAGAACTGAAGCAGCAGGAAACATTGAAGTCTTACTGTATAGAGTTGAGAGCTGTTATATGTATCCAGCAGCAGCTTATCCAGGTTGGGATAGTCAAGAGCGAACAGTTTGTGCAGTGCCAAACCTTGAAGGTCGGCCTCTTTCTCGAGTTTAAGTACAGATAGCCAGTATCCAGAATCTTTCGACTTAAGGTCGATTGATTTGGGCTTAGTAGATTTAAAGCGGAAAGTAGGATCTCCAATAATATGAGATTCCAGAATGTTTACATTTTGCATCCACTCCCCTACGCGAAACCCCAGCCCAAGCAGACCCATAAGGTCACAGGCAGATTTATCCTGCAGCACATTTACGCTGTTCCCTATGGAAACAAGATTTTTACCCTCGCTAAAGATATACTCAGCTGCAATGGAGGACTCTTCCCTAAAGTCTGCATTGTAACAGGCGTCAAAAAGAACAACCCTTGCATTTGGTTTAATGTTTGGAATATCTTCAAGCAGAATACCCATCCTTGCGTCATCGAGCGAGTCCAGAATTAGCTGTTTAGGCTCTGAAAAGCCTTTAAACCAGGTGGAGTCAATTTTGTATTGGCTCATCCATTTGGTTTTCATCTGCACTCTCTTAGCTGAATCGCTCTCTTTTGCGAGCGCAGCTCTAAAAAGGGCCCTTGCAGATTCGCTGTACTCAGATACCCCTTTGCTTAGAGGAATTCCTGTAAGGTATTGTCTATATGGCATTCCGTGTTCGTGAAACAACATCAGGTCCATCTCCTCGCGCCTTAACTCCTCACTAACTATATCCTTCATATATGGATACATCTTGAAAAGCAAAAACTTAACAGAGTTTTTATCTTTAAAAGAGTTCGGGAACTGCTCCCGGAGCGTGTGCCCCTCCTCTTTCCAGGCAGTTATGCTGTTTGAAAATGAGCCTTCTCCGGTATATGATGTAATAACATCCAGGTAGTTATCCTTGGCTCTCTCTTTGAGAAGCTTCTTAAAATAGCCTCTTATCTGGTTGTACCCCTGCTCACCTGCCTTTGTGGGCTTGATTCTTCCGCTATAGATATCACACTCGATCTTTTGAGGAGAGTCTCCTCTTAAAGAGTAGTAGTGAAAAAGAGAATTAACACTATCCTTTCCTAAATAGTCAAATTTAAGATCGAAGTCATCGTAGTAACGGTCAGAAGGGACCGAGGAGCTCTTGAAGGGGTAGAGCTCCTGATCCATTTTAAATGCAGAAGTAAAGTGCTGAGCATCCCTTAACATCGGAATTGGGATCTCTCCTAAAAAGAGAGCCCCCTCGAGACCTTTGTCAAGATATAACCTATGCAGGACATCCTTAACCTGCATAGGATCGCTCCACACCTGCGCAACCACTACAGCGGAGAGCCCTTCACTCTCCAACACAGATCTGTAGTTTTCTATTTCGGCCCTGCAGGCCGTGTAGGTGTCTTTGTCAACGATTATGGCAAACCCTCTCTCTGCGCTTTTTAACTGCGCAGAGAGCGAGATTACCAATAGAACAAGAATTAATAACTTTTTATACATTCCTTAAGAGCAACATTAGAAGGTAAATCCAAGGCCGATAGTTGTCTGCATACGATTCCCTTCACCCTCTACAGGTTTGTAGTAATCTGCAGCAACTTTAACAAACATACCGGATTTATTACTACGGCTGATATTTGTAAAGTAGCTCACCTCACCCCCTATTTTATAATAGTCCTGTCTTGAGTATTGCATATCCGGTGTCATAAACTGGGTAATAACAGGGGAGGTAGCATCTGCTCCTTTATAGATATAGTAACCATTAATATTGTTTTTATAGATAAAATCTGCACCCAGAATCAATCTGTTTGCAAGTTTTAGAGGAATATTTGTCTTTGCATTAATTCCAAGGAAAAGATTCTCAACCCTCATTTTGGATTTAGGTAAGATGTAGAGATCGTCGTTATCTCTGTAGTTAGCAAAGAGCCCGGCTTTCCACTTGTACTCGTGAGAAGCGCCGCGGAAGAAGTCGTATTTGGCAACCATATCGATCTGGTTGTATGTAGATCTTACACTGCTGTATACATTTACCCAGCGTTGAACTTCATATGTATTGTCAAGTACCTGAACATACTCTATTCCATTGCTGTTATTTATACTGTATGAAAGATCCAGTCGGTGAAAATTGTCACAGCTTTTGGTTACGGTAAGGTTTGCCGACATCATCTCCTCCTTTACGGTTCCCTCTTTTTTAGGTTTTGTCGGGGAGCTGATAACATCTTCTACCCTTAAGTGGTAGTTACCGGATAGAATGAAATTGATATCGGAGATTCCGTATGAGTACTGGAGATCGCCTCCAATTTTATTACCGCTGTATACAAACTGCCCCAAAGACTGAAGCCCGCCCACTACAGCCGAGTAGAAATTTCCTAGCCCTTTAATAACATAGACATCCTGGCTTAGCTGACCGTTACTGTTGGTAGTTCTGGTCTCTTCTACAAGGTTTTGATAGACCATATTTACCCCTACAGAGTGTTTCCCGAACATTGCTGCAATACTAGGTTTTACTGTAATGGTGTAGAAATACCCAACAGAACGAGGGTCTACCTGTTTAGCACCTGTACTTGTTACATACTCTCCCTGAATACCTACTATATACTTATCCCATAGAGGTTTGCTGGCAACCTTCATCTCCAGTTTATAGTTCTGTCTTTTCCAGTCACTCATATTTTTATCTACGGTGTAGAATGGCATACCTCTCTCGGGGTTGATCATAGTGGTATTGTAAAGAGTATTTCTCAGGGTTTCGTTATTGTAGGAGAATTTACCCCAAACATAACCTCCGCTAAGTTTTAGTCCACCCTCTGTAGATACTCCGAGAGTACTCTCCTTCTCTCCGTCGTGGCTCTTTTTAAAGTCGCCACTCTTAATTTTATATTGAAAATTAAGATCGCTGTAGTCGTGCATCTTGTCTAAAGTAAGACCCGCTGCGTTGTTTGTATTGAACCATAAAGATTTAGCCTTTAACAATTCAATAGATGCCGGCGAATTTTGCTTCGCCGCCTCCTGGGCAACCGCTAAATTAGTGGTTATTAGAGTCATAATTAGTGCTCCTGCCCAATATATATATTTAACTTTTCTCATTTTAATATTATTGATGTTGTTAAACACTATTTCCAAGTATTCCACGATGGGGCTTTAGCACCATATCTTCTGATAACAGGAGGGTTCAACACTTCAAAATCCTCCGAACTGTTGTTGGTGTCGTACAGAATCACCCTTCCGTCTGTCTTTGTCTCCTTTACCTTTCTTCCTACACTCATACTCAGGTAAGTCCCGCCAACGGTAGCTGCTCCTGCATCTAATACTGCCGGCATCCTCTTAAGCTGAACCTGATTTGCATTACCTACCAGTTCAAGGGCATCTACAACCTCATCAATAGGAATTTTGTAGTTCTTGGTTGTGCTCCCTGAAGGGCTTACAAAATTTACCGGGTTAATAGCAACTGAAGGATAGTAGATTACAAAAGCACCTCCAAACACAGTAGTTAGCCATTGAGGTGTTGGTGCCGGCCAGAATGCCATTACCATATTTATTGCAGGGTTGTTTTGGATAAGAGAAGTAGTGTTAATGAAGGTCTCAAACTCGGCACTTAATAGATTGACGGGAGAGCTTGGATTAAGATTGGCCTTCTTATGGTCATCTGCCATCTGTGCAATAATAATAGACTCTCCGGGGTTAAGTGGGTAGTCAACATCTGTTGGCACCTGCCATATTGTAGAGGCATAGACAAACTTGTTGGCATCATCTCCGGGCCATACAGGCAGGTTGGCTGTTGCTGTAAGAGGGTTAAGAATTGCTATACACAAACCTCTCACATTCTGAATAGTCTCGCTGTTATTGTAAATTTCGTAGAACTGATCACGGAAATATAAGCCGCCGGTTGGAGTTCTGGAACCACAATAGTAGACCTCTTTCAAAACCAGTGCTCCCGATTTTGAAGCACCTACATTGACTGTTATCTGTTTATTGTTTGTTACAACATCTACGTTTACCACATTACCACTGTAGTTATAGGTAAATCCATCCTGAGCCTTCTCCGAAGATAGTGTGATGGTATAAATACCGGGAATTATATCCTTAACAGTGACAGTACCATCTGCACCCATAGTGGTGTTAACCTCATACCTTTCGGCATAGTTTATAAGTTTTACGCTAAATCCATTGGGAGCCGGAGCGGAGCCCAAATCGAGGTTTGCTTTAACCACTACGCTTAGTGATTCTATCTCACCTATTTTGGATACATCTTCGAACTGCTGGCACGATGCAGCGGTGAAAAGAGCCAAAACAGCTACTATTAATATTTTATAAATATTTTTCATCTCTGACATTTTTTAACTATTTGATTGTTAATGCCAATTCAAATCCGAAGAACATTGGGATGTTCAGGCGGGTGAATGAGCCCGGTGTTCGTTTACTCTCATAGAGAGGCCTGCTGTTAAACATATTGTTTGCGTAGAAGGAGGCCTTTAAGTTCTCTCCAATCTCTTTTGTTAGATAGAAGTTAACAAGAAGTATTGGGAAAGGTAACTCGGCAATATAACGTGTATCGCTTCTGTTGGAAAACATATAAGAGAATTCCGGATCATCCTTCATCGCAGGATTAAACGGTTTTACCAAACCGTCAACTCTTGAGATATAAGAGACAAACATTGTATCGTTTCCATAGTTCATCCAACTCTTGTTAATCCAGTTGACCTGAGCGGTTGCGGTAAGCACAAAACCAATTGAAGGGATATTGTGAATAACCCTAAATGTTGATACAAACCTCTCCCTTTCGTCCCTTTCCATACCCGCCTCATAAATTGCTATGTTCTTCTCAAGACTATTTAGATTTTTATTTGTCCCGAATGTTTGGGCGTCATTCCATTCTGTCTGCCTCATATAGGCACCACTCAAAATAAACGAAGTTCTGATTGCATCAAACCTTCCAAAATCTAAATCAAACTCTATCCCCCTGTTCTTTGCTCTTATTGTGTTCATTGGAGTTGCAAAGCTTACAAACACCTTATTTGTTGCTTTCTCTTTAAGCTTTGGTATTGAACCAGGTACTGCCTCACCAACCTCATACTGAACATAGTCTATAAGTTTAAAATTATCTGCTGTCCTACCCAAATCGTAACCATTGATAAGGTTTTCGTTGTATGCAGTAACAGAGAATCTCATCTTATTGATCCTAAGGTCAAATCCAATTTCACTTTTGGTGTTTGAGGCAATCTTAAGAGCCTTGTTCTCGGTATTGAATATTTTTGTTGAAGAGAGCAGAAGCTGCTCTGCAACCGGGACAGATGAACTATTGAGAGTGTTGTAGTGTACAAAATCAAAATAGGCATTCTCCGGGCTAAGATATAGTGTCCCCGGTGCTTTGGCAGTTACTCCATATCCTCCGCGTATCCATAGTGATGCAGGAAGAAGCTCAAACGAAGCATTGAAACGTGGAGCAACAATATTTTTACCCGAAATGTTATCGAACCTTACTCCTGCCTGTGCGGTAAGATCTCTCTCTCCGATGTTCCAGGTAAGGTTCTCCTCTGCATATAGACCAAGTATGGTAACAAATGGTATATCGGAATATTTACGAGGTCTTGAAGATGAGTTCTCAGAACTTAGCACCCTGTATGGAGGGTTTTTAAGATCGTAAATTTTCCCGTCACCAAGGTTTCCGTCTGTCTTGAAATCTGCTCCCAAAACTATTCTATTGGTAATGTTTCCACTTCTTTTAGAGAAGGTTGCGTTAATTTTTGCAAAAACATTAAGCTCCTTACCATAGATATCGTAACGGCTGAAATACTCGTTAGGCAGATATGTGGCATAGTAGTTACTCTCGCTTGATGGTATGTTTGTAAGTTCAGTTCCGTTCATATGGTACACCTTCTGCCCAGGTTTGTTACTTAAAACTGCACCATCTGTAGTTGACATTGAGTAGGCAGAGAAAGCGTTCCACAGGAGCTCCTGATTGAATGAGTGTTTATCTCTGTAACTTGCAGAAGCTGTGTACTTGATATTATTGAGCCACCCTCTGTTAATATTCCAGGTTCCGTTTGTATTAAACCTGATACCCATATCTTTGGCACCTGTCTCAAGCTGATTTCTCTCGTCATCCGGGTTTCTCTCGCGAGTATCTTTACCTAGAGAGAGGTCAAATGAGGTTGTAGATGAGAGATTTTTAAAGGTATTTGAGTAAAGGGCTTTTGCTGTAACCCTCTGGTAATATGCATATGACTCTGTTTGGTTTGTAGCGCTGTATGCATAGTCTCCACTGATGTTTATATTTCCTCTCTTCTCTCCAAGACTTATCCCTTTACTTACAGAGGTCTGGTAGATGTTAGGGTCCGTTTTAAACCTTATTGTAAGAGGCTCTTTTCCTGCTTTAGACCTTACGATCACCGCGCCTGAGGTGAGGTCTCCGTACTCAACTGAAGGGATTCCTCTGATAACCTCTACAGACTCAATATTATCTGTTGAGATCGAGCGGATGTCCAGCCCTGAGTTGGGAGATGAGCCACCTGCGACTGCCCCTCCACCGCCATTAATGGTCGGATTTAGAGTCTGCATATTGGCATTATTTGAGAGCGGTGCACCATCCACAATAATAGAGGTACCCATACTATTCATACTTGATGCCGGAGCGGTACTGGTGAGACTTGTTGCCGAACCAGTAATGCTTCTGATTGTAAAGGTTTTGGCAATAGAGAGGCTTGGGTTTACAGTGATTCCGCCCGGAAGCAGTTGCATAATGTCCGATAGCGAGCTTGTCTGAAGGTGGTCCATTGCCTGCCTTGAGATATTGGAAGCAGTTGCCTGTCCCGCTTTACCGGCCGTTGCCACAACAGTCACGTCTGATAGACGGAATGTGCTATACTGCATACGGAAGGTGATCTCGGTCACCCTGCCTGAAGCAAGTACAAATGTTGTATCAATGGTCTCCATCCCGAGAAACTGAATTTTTACATTCACTCTTCCCGGAGATAATCTCTCAAATGAGAACTCCCCCTTTGTGGTGGTAGTGGTTACCGACCCCTGAGGGAGAACCTGAATTGTTGCAAACTCAACCGGGATATTTTCCGATCCGCGCTCAAGCACAACACCTTTTAACGTAGCGTAATTTCCCTGAACAGAAGTTTGTGCCGAGAGATTGGCACAGAATCCCATTACAAGAAACAACACTAACGCAGACAGAGCAAATGACTTCGCACCTCTGTCCGGAACCTGGATTTTGTGTCTCTTCATAGTTAATAATTGTTAAATTGGGTTAGTTGTATAAGTTTTTCTCTATATTCTTATTAATAAGTAAGCCGATACACTGTTCTCAGAAGCTCTTTTTTAACAGCTTCGCTCTTTTCTATTTGTGCCTGCTCTTTACAAACGGCAACTATTTCGCTCCTTTTACTTGAGTTGGTGTACCATCCGAACGCCTCTGCCAGAGATACCTTTAGATCGGCATCTTCCGATGTTTTAAGAAACTTAAACAGGATATCCAGATAGGCTACACTATTGGAGTTGCGCAGAGCTGTGATGGAAAACCGTTTGCTTCTTACAGCTACATCGGGATTTAAAAGATCTGAATACTCTTTTTCTGTTCTCTCAAGGGTGTAGAGAAGGCTTTTTTTCTCGTTTGCTCTGTTTTGATACCACTGGTCATCTTTGGACTCAACGTTATTTTTAAAGGCTTCCAGAGCATCTTTTATCGGGTACGCCTCACAACCTCCCTTTAGCTGAAATTCAACTCTCTTGCTTGTTCCGGGAGCGTATCTTACATTGAAGATATCATCAATCAACTCCGGAGAGAGGTTAGTAGATGCATCTTTGGCGGCAAGCCTTCTTATCAATTCATAATTATCGTATAGACCGGCTCTTAAAGATGCTACTAAGTTATGGTTATCCTTTTTATTTATTAAGTAAAAAGCCTGCAGCCTTACTGTAGGTCTGCTTTCACTCCTCTGGATCGAGAGAAGTTCGTCTGTGGAGATCTTTCCTGCAAAGAAGAGCATCTTCATTGCCAGTGATTTTACCTCCGGATTTGAATCTTTCATAGCCTTTCTCCAGAGCTTTTCGTCACTCTTTTTTAACACCATCGCCTCATCAAGCCAGTTAAGATCTCCCCTTGAAGATGAGTACCGGAAAGTGGGGTCACCAATTAGATGTGACTCAAGGGTCATCTGACCTTTGGACCAATTGCCAACGCTTACACCAAGGTCCATAAGACCTATCAGCTGATTTGTCCAGGTGTCCTGCAGAGTGTTAACGGAGTTTGCCTTTACCACAACTGTCTTACCTTTGTTGAAGATATAGTGGCCGCTGATGTAGTCATTAAGGTGGAAAGAGCCGTTAAAGCAGGCGTCAATAAGGATAACCGGAACATTGGATTTATATCCGTACATATCGGGGATTGTGATATCCATAGAGGCATCATCAATACTGTCCTTTCTCATCACCTCGGGATTAAAAGCGTTCTCTACCCAGGACTCCGGAACAGAGTAGTTCTCTACGTAATATTTTTTTGAAGCAGTAGTATCCTCTGCGCCTCTTATTTTTCCTCTGAAGAATTTTTTTGTTAGCTCAAGCCAGATATTGGCCATATTGGTGTTTGGTGAACCGTTAAGAAGCTGCGCATCCTCCGATCCGTGATGGTGAAGTACAGCAAGGTCGAGATCTTCTCTCGAGAGCTCTGCCATAAGGCGGTATTTAACATAATTATCAAAGGTAAAATCTATATAATTCAATTTCCCTTTACCCTCGCGAAAAATATTGAACTGCTCTGTTAGAGTTAGCCTCTCATCTGCACGAGATACCATACAGTTAGAGTTGTATCCGTGCCCTGCAAAATATGAGAGATCGGTTATACCTCTTTTTATGCTCTTCTCTCTGACCGCTTTGTCCAGATACTCGTTTATAAGCTCAAAACTGTTTTTCCCTGGAACTACCGGCGGTTTGATGCGTGCGCTATAGATGTCGCAGTTGATTCTGTGCGGAGAGTTGTCACTCAGGTTATAGTAATGGAAAAGAGTGTGTACAGAGTCTCTTTTGATATATTCAAATTTAAGGTCAAAGTCGTCGTAAAACCTGTCCGACGGAATTGAGGAGTCTTCCCAGGCTCTTCTTTGGTCCATCTTAAAGGCTGTCGAGAGGTGCTGCCCGTTCCTTATCATAGGAACAGGTATGTTACCAATAAAAATAGCTCCCTCAAGATTTTTATCTGTGTATAATTTATATAATTCGGCTCTTAAAGAGTCCGGCACTCCCCACCTGTCAACTATTATCACCGGGACAAGTCCGTCGGCCATAACAGAACCGGCAAAACCATCTATTGAATTTTTGCAGTTGTCGTAAGTGATCTTGTCAACCACTATTGCAACGGCCCTTTTTGCAGGTTTTGCTATTAGCAAACCCGACTGAAGCATTGAAAATGAGATCAGTACTATTGTAACAAATTTTTTCATCATTATTTTTTATGTGACATATATAAAATTTAATCCCCGCAAAGCTGATTGCGAAAACACAAACCAAAACGGGAGGTAAGATTTTTACCCCCTATCGCTGCAGATCATAAAATCAGCTGACGATTCAACTCGAATATGGGTATCGGGGCGCATCGGAACAGCGCGTGAAAGGTTTTGATGATTGGACGCTGAATAATGGTTATCCCAAGACAGAGCATATTCTGCGGCAATAACAGAGAGATGTCCGTTAAAATAAAATTGAATGAGTGACCCTGCAGATTCTGATCTGAATCAAGGAAATAGTATGAGACCGAACAGCAGTCATCTTTTTTTGGCTCCTTTGCCAATAGGTGCTCTCCGCAAACACATTGATGTCCTTTATGAGCGCTCTCTACCTCGTGGGTACAAGAACATTGTGTACGGATACCGAAGAATGAGAGTTGGGATGAGTGGTCGCAGTGACAGGAATATCTTCCCACGCCCATCATTGTAAAAAGATAGATGGAAATTGATGTAGTAGCCAGTATGAAATTCTTTACAACCACTTTTATTAAACCTGCCGTTGTGGCAAATGTAGTAAAAATTTTTGTTTAAAACTCAAACCGGATACAATCTTCCTCACAAGAAACAATAGCTGTTGCGGAAAGTCTCTCTTTTAAAACTGTAAGATAATCGCTATTATTTACGAAAATAATTGCCAAATTCCTGCTGTTTACCCTCTTCTGAGCGACCCATAACTTATAATCTGATACTCCTTCCAAAAGTTGAGAGAGCTCAGGGGCAGCATTAACCAAAGCTAGTTTACCCCGGACATATTTTACCCTTCCCGAAACCGGCCTATCTGTTGCAGATATATCTGCAGGAAATATAGGGTTTCTCTTCTCCACATCCTTCGAATAAATTGCCAGAAGCTCTGCCGCCTCTTTTTTAAACCCCACAACAGATTTTTCATATACTATCGAGTAGTATACATCTCCGATTACTGCCTGCATTTGCAATGGAGAGAAGCAATTAAGCTGTGAAAGTGTATCTGCGCAATTGCAGCGGAAGGTGTGAAGCGAGTAGATACCGAAAGCATCTTCGGGTGATGGCATTTTGTATATCTCAATGGAGTATTGTTCTCCTTTATAAGTCACCTCCAAAGCTCTTAACTCTTTGAATCCGTACTCCAGATAGAGATCGCTGCCACCGTTCATAAAGCCGTAAAGGGCCGTTCCGGTGAAAGTTCTCTCTCTTGTAACCGTAAGCTCCTGTGCACAGAGAGTATAGCTGGTTGAAAAAAGAGTTAGGGCTGCAAGCAGTACTACTAATTTATTATTCTTGAAATTGAAATCCATCTCTTATAATCCAGATCTATATTATTTTCTCTGTAAGTGAGATCTTATCACGGTCCCCAACTCCAAGTTTAAGCTCCTGTGCAAGGTCTATAAATCTTGAAGATTTTTGTAAGTCCTCCTTCTGGATACCATTCTCTATCCTTTTTTTAATAATCACATCGTGACCGACTCTGTCTACAGCAACCGCGTCGCTACCCACAAGAAGCATATTGTAGTTGCAGATAAACTGAGGTTTTGCAGATGGCCCTCCGTCGAAGCATCCCACCAAACCATCTACGATATTCAAGACAACTTTGTCTCTAAGAGGGGGAAAAGCACAGACATAGGCACAGGTCTCGTGCCACAGTTTGTGTAGCCTGGATGTGTTTGTGATTGCCCCGAATGAGAGGTTTTTGAGGCAGAGTGTAGTGGTTGGCCCTGCATTCTTCAAAATTGGAAGGTTAATAATCTTGGTGACCCTCTCTGTGCATATTTTTGTGAAATATGACTCTTTCCCGCCATTGACCATATATGGAATAGTGTAGTCGTCGTATACTCCCTCAAGATTGGCATAGAAGAATTGAGATTTATCTATCCGGCTCTCACTATGGAGTTTACCCTGTTTATCATAAAAGCCCCCATCTGCATCCTGGCACTCGGTACCTGTAATTGTAATTCCGGGATAGTTCTCCTGAGTATAACCTGTTTCGTGGAGCTGCATCTCACGCCTGTCCCAAATCACAATATTCTCCCTTGGGATTCCGGCCTCCTCCAGCTGCTTTATTACAGACTTTGTAACAGCGTGAGAGGTTGTCAAGAGTTTGCCGGCAACAGGGTTGACTTTAAGACCTATTATATCTTTCGGTCCCACAAATTGTCTCCACGCCTTTTTGAGCTTTTTTTCGCCGGTTAAGGAGAGCATCGCTTCACTCAACATTCTGTATGCTGCCTCCTCCTGTGGTTTGCCGTCAACTACAGATTTTTCGTCCATCACTTTTACAACCTTACCTGGGTAGAGTCCCGGCATAGAGTTTTTCACCCTGGGAATTTTTACTGCATCTGCAATATTAGTTTCGATAGCATCTGCCCCAAACAATAAGGGCGAACCCTCTGCTGCCTTAAGAACAGGATTGATTGCCATAGCGGCACCTGTCATAGAGACAACTTTGAAAAAGTCTCTTCTTTCCATAATAAAGTGGTATTTTGAATTAGTTAAATCAAAAAAATCAAATACTCCACTCGGCTCCCTCTTTTGTATCTTTTATAGTTATCCCCAGCCGGGCCAGATTATCCCTTATCATATCGCTCTTGGCAAAATCTCGGTTTGCTTTTGCCTCCTTTCTCATCTCAAGAACCATCTCCATCACTCCATTGATTATATCGCTGTTTGAGGAGATTGACTGCTCATCTGAAAGTCCTAAAACACCCTCTGCGATGTTTTCGAACAGCTCCTCTATAACCTGCTTGTCTTCGGTTGTTAGCGATATCTGACCATCTTTTGCAGAGTTTACAATTCTAACTGCATCAAACAGATGAGCCAGAGCAATAGGGGTGTTCATATCGTCGCACAGAGCTTCGTATATGCCGTCGTGAAGGCTCTTAATCTCGGGAGAGAGCGCTCCCTGTTTTGGATTGATTGAAGAGATATCTCTTTTTGCCTGCATCATCCTTTTGTACCCCTTCTCTGCAGCAATAAGTGCTTCATTACTGAAATCCAGAGTGCTTCTGTAGTGAGCCTGAAGAATAAAGAACCTTATTGTCATTGGGGTATAGGGCTGATTCAAAATCTTATGAGAGCCTGTAAAGAGCTCCTCTAAAGTTATAAAGTTGCCCAAAGATTTCCCCATCTTTTGGCCGTTGATGGTAATCATATTGTTGTGCATCCAATATTTGACCCCACCTGTGCCTCTTGAGGCTGTGTTCTGGGCAAGTTCGCACTCGTGATGCGGGAATAACAGATCCATTCCTCCACCGTGTATGTCAAAGCTATCTCCAAGATATTTGGCGCTCATTGCAGAGCACTCCAAATGCCATCCCGGGAAACCAACGCTCCACGGAGATGGCCATCTCATTATATGTTCGGGGGCAGCCTTTTTCCAAAGAGCAAAGTCAAACTGAGATTTTTTATCCTGTTGCCCCTCCAGCACCCTGCCAGTATTGGAGATCATATCTTCAAGGGATCTTCCCGAGAGAATACCGTATGGATATTCGCGATTGTATCTCTCAACATCGAAATAGACAGAGCCGTTGCTCTCATAAGCAAATCCCTTTTCAAGAATTGTCTCCACAAGAGATATCTGCTCTATAATATGACCGGATGCTCTTGGCTCAATGCTTGGCGGCAATGTGTTAAGGAGCTTCATCGCCTCGTGGTACCTTATTGTATAGTGCTGCACAACCTCCATCGGCTCTAACTGCTCAATACGGGCCTTTTGTGCTATTTTATCCTCCCCGCTGTCTGAGTCATTCTCCAGGTGCCCCACATCGGTAATATTCCTGACATATCTCACCTTATAACCTAGGTGTTTAAAGAGCCTTACCAGAACATCATAGGTAATTCCGGGCCTGGCGTGCCCCAGATGAGCATCGCCATATACAGTAGGACCGCACACATAGATGCCGGCTAAACCGGGGTTTATAGGTTCAAATTTCTCTTTTCTCCTTGCTAGTGTATTATAGATTAAAAAATCTCTTTTCATATTTGTAGATGCAATAAAGGAGGGAGATGTCACTCCCCCCTGTTTAACGCTCCAAAATTAGTTATAATTTTCTATTCCTCCACACTATCTGCAAGTTTTATATTGTAGGCCACTATCTCGTAAGTTTGTCTCTCAACTCCGGTTTTGGTTTGGTACTGAACAGGTTTTAACCTGCCTGTTACAGAGAGAAAATCTCCCTTTTTAATCTTACCGAAATCCGGCATACTCTTGCCTGCCCAGGCGACAATATTGTGCCATACTGTCTCCTCCTGAAGCTCCCCCTTTTTGTTTTTAAAACTCTCATTTGTTGCCAGGGAAAGTCTCATTACTACTCCCCCATCTTCAAAATTGCTGATACGTGGATCAAACCCCACGTTCCCCCTTAACTCAACTCTGTTTAGTGACTTTTCCATAATTTGATTTTATAAATTAATCTCTTACAAAATAGTTAATTCTATTTTGATAATTGTATCCGTAAATAGATAATTAAAATTAAGAATTGGATAAACAGAGCGAATTATTGTCTACATTTGAGTTATTATTGGAATGCAAAAAAAACAGCTAAAATATTAATCACCAACATAATGAAACAGTTTTTATCACTATTATCCGTTGTATTTATTCTCTCATCGCTCACATCTTGCGTAGAGAGCTCCAAAAAATACAAAACCCTTTTGGCCCAGATGGACTCCTTGACTCTGGTTAAGGACTCCACAAGTGCAGAACTTGAGCAGGTCTTTGAGACCTTGAACGAAGTAGAGAACGGGCTAAAATCCCTTCGCGAAGCCGAGAACATTCTAGCTCTTCAAACTCAATCGGGAAAAGAGCTTACCCTTAACACAAGAGAGCAGATGAAGTCTGATGTAGCAGCAATAAGCGAAGCAATTGCAGGCTACAAAAGCCAGATAGAGAAGCTAAAAAATGAAAATCGCATCAAATCTGCAGAGTTCAAAAAGAGACTTGATATCCTTAGTCTGGAGCTTGAAGAGAAATCTGTGTTGATTGCAGATCTTCAAAAGCAGCTCGAAGAGAAGGATTCTCAACTGAGGCTTAAAACCCAACAGATTGCAACTCTGGACCAGGCTGTGAACAATCTTCGCAGCGATGTATCTTCTTTGTCGCAGGAAAAAGCGGTTCAAAAAGAGACAATAGCCACTCAGGATCAGCTTCTTAACAGCGCATTCTATATCTCAGGTACAAAAGATGAGCTTATCGCTGCCAGAGTTCTCTCTAAAGGAGGTCTTTTCCGCTCTGCAAGAATCTCTTATGAGGCAGAACAAAGTGCATTTGTTAAAATAGACATCAGAGATATTAATGAGATTAACCTGAATGCAAAAAGGGCCAAGGTTCTATCTGTTCACCCAACAGGAACATATAGTGTTGAACCGGATGAGAATGGGATGCAGGTAATAAAGATATCCTCTCCTGCTGCTTTTTGGGAGCAGACCAAGTATCTTGTAATTCAGATCCAGTAAGAGTCTCTTACGCCATTAATAACTTATTGCCGGGCAGCATTTTGCAGATGCAGTCCGGCATTGGTTGTATGGTATCATAATAGAGTCTTCCATAATAATAATCAAACAAGAAAGAGAATATGAGAATTAAAACCGGAACAATTATTGCCGTAATAACTGTTCTTTCAATCTACTCCTGTAACAGCAACAAAATGGAAAAGACAAACCCGCTACTGACACAATCTTTAAACCCGTTTGAGGCTCCTGCTTTTGACAAAATTAAAGACGAACACTATATGCCTGCATTTGAAGAGGCAATCGCTCTGGGAAGAGCACAGATAGATTCAATTGCAAATAACACAGATACAGCCACCTTCGAAAATACAATCGAGAAGCTGGAGTACGCCGGAAAGGTACTCTCGGGGGTTAGCTCTATCTTCTTCAACCTTAACGAAGCGAATACAAACGATACGATGCAGCAGATTGCACTCGATGTCTCTCCTCTGCTCTCGGAGTATTCAAACGATATTATACTTAACGAAAAACTTTTCGAAAGGGTTAAGTCTGTTTACAATAAAAAAGGGGAGCTTGCTCTTAATCCTGAGCAGCTAAGGCTCACAGAGGAGACCTTTAAAGGATTTGCCCGAAACGGAGCAGACCTTAAAGGTGACCAGAGAGATAGATTCCGGGAGATAACCAAAGAGCTCTCTCAAATCTCGCTTCAGTTTGGTCAAAATCTGCTTGCCGCGACAAATAATTTCACACTCCACATAACAGACAGTTCTATGCTGGATGGACTCCCTCAGTTCGTAGTTGAAGCATCCGGTGCAGAGGCTGCCGAGAGGTCACTTCAGGGGTGGGTCTTTACCCTTAATGCTCCAAGCTACAGCCCATTTATGCAGTACAGCAAAAATAGGGATCTTAGAAAGAAGATGTGGATAGCATACAACAGTAAATCTTTTGGAGATGAATTTGACAACAGAGACATTGTAAAGAGAATTGTCGACCTAAGGCTACAAAGGGCAAATTTTCTAGGTTATAAGAGTCACGCAGATTATGTGCTTGAAGATAATATGGCAGAATCTTCTTTGGCTGTAAATAAATTTCTTAACGACCTGCTGGAAAAGACCCTTCCATATGCAAAAAAAGAGATTGAGCAGATCCAACAATATGCCACGCAAAACGGCTTCGATTCACAAATTATGCCTTGGGATTTTAGCTTCTGGTCTGAGAGATATAAAAATGAGAAATATGCAATCAATGATGAGCTGTTAAAACCATATTTCCAACTGGAGAGTGTAGAGAGGGCCATCTTCTCTCTTGCAGACTCTCTCTATGGGCTCAAGTTTACACAGAACGGATCTATCCCGGTTTACCATCCCGATGTTAAAGTTTTTGAAGTTCACGATACAGACGGACGTTTTCTATCACTGCTTTATGTAGACTACTTCCCTCGCGAAAGCAAACGGGGCGGAGCCTGGATGACCTCTTTCCGCGAGCAGTCTGTGAAAGATGGACAAGAGAAGAGGCCATTTGTCTCACTTGTATGTAACTTTACCAAACCAACTCCACAAAGTCCTTCTCTTTTAACCTTTTATGAATTCAACACCCTTTTGCACGAATTTGGCCACGCACTACACGGAATCTTGGCAGAGGGAAACTACTCATCACTGACCGGGACAAATGTAGTTCGCGATTTTGTTGAGCTTCCATCTCAAATTATGGAGAACTGGGCAACCGAGAGTCTCTTTCTTAAATCGTTCGCAACTCACTACCAAACCGGTGAGGCAATTCCGGATGAGTTGATAAATAAGATTATTGAAGCACGCAACTACCTCAGCGGGTATGGCAATGTAAGACAACTCACATTTGGCATAAACGATATGGCCTGGCACTCAATCAACTCCGCTTCACAAATTACCGATGTGGTTGAGTTTGAAAAGAGCGCAATCAAAAACGCTCAGATTTTACCTGTTGTAGATTCTGTCTGTATCTCCACCTCCTTCGGGCACATATTCTCCGGAGGCTACTCTGCAGGCTACTACAGTTACAAATGGGCAGAGGTGCTTGAGGCAGATGCTTTCTCCCTGTTTAAAGAGAGAGGAATCTTTAACAAAGAGGTGGCAGAGTCTTTCCGCAAAAACATTCTCTCAAAAGGTAACCTTGAAGATGCCGGTCAACTCTACAGAAACTTCCGCTCAAGAGACCCACGGGCAGATGCTCTTCTGGAAAAATTTGGTATGACAGGCAGTAAATAGTTAACCTCTAATATAATTTAAAAAGCCTTCTCAATTAAAAAATGAGAAGGCTTTTTATTTAATGATTAAGATTTTATTTAAGATCCATCTCCTTTAGCAGATGTCCTGCTCCGGCATACTTCTCTACTACCCAAAGCACATATCTTATATCTACATTAACAGATCTACAGTAACCTTCTACATAATATACATCTCCGGCCATTGACTCACGGTTGCCGTCAAAGGCAAGCCCGATGAGCTCTCCTTTGCCATTCATCACTGCGCTGCCGGAGTTACCTCCTGTGATATCATTGTCTGCCATAAAGTTTACATACAACACTCCGCCTTCTCCCCATCTGCCGAAATCTCCGCTGCCAAGCAACTTATCATAGCCTGGTTTTACACGGAACTCATAATTGTTAGGATCTATCTTCTCAACAATCCCCTTAGTGGTGGTTTGATGGTGATATATGACCGCATCGCGGGCCTTTATTCCGCCTACCTCACCGAATGTAAGTCGCATTGTTGAGTTGGCATCAGGGTAAATAATGGTCCCCTTTTCGAGCTGCATCTGATACATTGCCTTTACATAGGATGCTCTCTCCTTGGAAGGGTCAAGCCCTGCCTCTTTAAGAATTGTATCTTCGGTTTTATTGTATTGCAGTATACCTATTGTTTTAACCACGTCAGAAATGGGATCGTTCTCAATATCCTTTACCCCTCTCTTTTGCGCAAAGAAACTCTGCAGACGGCCAGTGTCTGTCAACACACTGTTATCGTATACAAAATCTGCAAGGTTATCTGTGTTTCCATTAAACCTCTCCATCATTTTTATAAACGCCTCGTCGTGAAATTTTACCGGAACCTCTTTCACAAAGTACTTTAGCATAACCTTGAAAAGCTCCCTGTCGGCATCTACATTAAGCTCTTCGTGCGTCTTTTTGGCGATAGAGACAAAATTCTCAATCTCGCTATCCACTATTGAAAACTCCTCTTTTTTAGCTCTTTTGAGGGTATTGATAAGTCCGTTAAACCTCTGCCCCAGCCCAACCAACTCTGCACCTCTTACCATTGACTCGCGGAAATACTCTCGTATCTTAACAATACCTGCAGTTGCATCATATGCCTTTTTCAAGTTATCAAGCACACTTCCGTATTTCTCAACTCTTTCGGGACTTGCCTCTATCCACTTTTTAAGCTCTCTCTCCCTGTTTTGCAACTTCTCAATAACATCAAAGCGTTCCAGGCAGATGTTCTCCCATTTTGCGTAATCGGTATAATTGCTTATTCCGAAATACTTATCTGCGTACTTAAGTCTTATCTCGTCGGAGCTATCCATATATTTTTTCCACACCTCAAGTTTAGATCTGCGGACTCCGCTAATTACCGGGTTGAGGATATCAAATTTCTCCTTAACCTCAAAAGATGACATATATCTGTTTGTCCTTCCCGGATAGCCAAGAATCATTGTAAAGTCATCTGGTTTCACCCCTTTTGTAGATACCGGCAGATACCTCTTTGCAGCCATTGGAACGTTTTCGGCAGAGTAGGTGGCGGGCTTACCATCCACAGATGTATAGACTCTGTAGATTGCAAAATCTCCTTTGTGTTGAGGCCATCCCCAGTTATCGGTCTCTCCTCCGAATGATCCGACAGATACCGGAGGTGCTCCTGCAAGTCTTACATCACTATAAGTTTCATAGAGGTAGAGGTAAAATTTACTGCCTCTCCACATAGATGAGAGAGATTTTTCATAGGGCAAATTCTCATACATCTTGTCAACTATTGACGATACTTTGTTCATAAAAAAGAGCCCTCTGGGTCCTGCAGCATCCAGGCTGTCGATGATTTTTGTGACAACATCTGTAACATCTGAGACCCCTCTTAAAAAGGTTACAGTTTTACCTTTTATGGGTATTTCATCTTCAATTTTCATTGCCCAAAAGCCATCTTCAAGATAGTTCTTTTCGGGAGTGCTCAGGGAGTGAATATCTCCGTATGCACAGTGGTGGTTTGTAATCATTAGTCCGTTAGGCGAAATTATACTTCCGCTGCAGCTTCCGCCATCAAGTGCCACGATGGCATCTGTAAGAGCTGTTCCATCCGGATTATAAATCTCTCCCGGCTTCAGTTGAAGTCCTTTGTTTTTCATCAGTTCATAGAGCTGCTTGTCCAGAAGATTTACCAACCACATCCCCTCATCTGCAACAGCTTGATAAAAAGAGCTTATCAGGAGTGCTGCTAAAATGATTAATCTTTTTTTCATAAGTAGTAATGTTATAATAATAAATAGAAGAGAACCCGTATAGCAGTTAAATCGCTAAAGATCAACAGATATACGGGTTAACAAAAAACTTGAGCCAAGTTGAAACTTTTTGTCTCAACCTTTTAAAATAATATAGTCAGTTAAAAATTCAACCCTATTGACATTGAGAACAGAGCTCTGTTCTTATCGTCAGCAGTTAAATGTTTATACGCTAACCCGCAGTAAACTGAGTTACCCTTTTGGGAATCTAGTACTCTCTGATATTTAACTCCACCACCTATTGACATTCTCTGTGCAGTATTGTAATTATAATCTGCATCAAGGATAGAGTTATTTAGTTTGAGAGCACCCACTGTGAGAGGATTATAAGATCTAAGTTTAGTGCCGTCGCCAAAGATATATGCACCATTGATATCTAAACTTAAAGTAGCTTTTTCGTTAATATTTAAATCTCTGTTAATCCTAACGTAAGCTTCATTTAAGGTGTAATCCTGATAGTAGTATGCCGGAAATGCCTTATATCTCTTCTCTACATAGTGTTGGTTAAACCCTGCTGCAAGAATCCAGGAGCATCTCCACTCACCTTCTCTAAAATAGGTTTTATATTCCGCTCCCATTTTCCTGTAGTTGGTCATATATCGCAGAGTTTTTCCATACTCAAAAAATGCCCAGTTATTTGCCTCTCCCGGGATTAGTTCATAGTTATTAATAACGTTGTATGAAATATTCTCTTCATTAATAAAAGAGAGGGTAATAAAGTGATCTGTATTCTCTGCAGAATATCGGATTACACCATCATAAACATATTTAAGATTCTCTACAGTTGCATATCTTTTTGAAAAGTTATTCCCATCATAATCATCTTCATTTCCAAAGTCTACTGAGAATTGGTTAAAGAATGACAAATCACCAATTTTTACCTGAGCTTGAAGTGAGGCCCCAAAGAGATCTCGAAGATATTGTCTTTCTAGTATCGTGGTATTGGTAATGCCTGTAAGGGTATAAAACCACAACCCCTCCATATAGTAGATTTTCTTTCCTGTAACATCCCCAATAAAGTCATAATCCAGTCGTTCAACATCTCTTTTATATGTCAAGTTCAATCCTGCCATAACAGGTTTGCTGCTAAAGGTCATACCCGGAGAAACAACGAGCTTAGAAAGAGTATTTAAATTTCTACCGTCTATTCTTTTGGCAGCTGTTGAGGTCTGGTAATCAAAAGCAACTCCGATGGATAGTTTTTTACTAAGATTATATCCCACTTTACCACTCATAATGTAATCTTCCCTGAGTACCTTCCCCGGAATTGAGTCAACAATTGTATTTATGTTTGACCCGGGATAAATTGTACCTCTCCAGGCAAGATCCTTATTAATTCCATAATCATATCTAAAAGAGCCGTAGAAAAATACGTTTTTAATCTTTGTATATGATTTTGTTTCTATACCAAAAGTTGAATACTTATCCGGCTGGTTAAAATTTTTGTATGAGCCGCTTTCATTCGTAAAATATGCACCAACATTAGCAAAATTCTCTGCTGTATTGAACACTATACCCGCTCCGTTAGCACTAAGAAGCCACGGGCTTTTCATCTCAATTTTCTCAAAGGTGTAATGTCTCTTTTCCGATATCTGCTGTGAATATGTGAGAACCGGCAGCAAGCATATCGCAATAACACCCGATATATATGTTAATCTATTTTTCATCTTTATATCAAATTACTTATTTAACAATGATGCTGTTGCCCTCTTCTCAAAGTCATTGGAAGAGTTGTTTGTGTCCATATAGACAATTCTGCCACCTGCTGCTGCTGTTGCCGCCTGGTCTATTTTTCTGTGAACACTCTGACCTTGTCCGCTACCGTCTGTCATAGCAAAACCATTGTCGATCTCCGGCCTGAACCTTTTAGTATCTGTAATATTTCGGAAACACTCAACACCATCTATAATGAGGTTTTTATCAACCATCAGAACATCGAAATTTCGGTTTGTTGCATATCCGGGATTGCGTGTATAGGTGTCGGTAATAAATTTTTGAACCGTTTTTCCGCCCATATTATAAATAAACAGAGCAGGGCTCAACGCAGAGATTACAAACTGAGTCGTTGTTCCCATTTTCCAAAAGCCAACCATACGATTTACTCCGGCATTTGGAACAGACTGACCTGGAGTTAGAATAGGGTCATATATAGCCCAATATCCCGGTTTACCCAAGTTTATTGATGTTGAAACCGAAGCAGCGTGGTTAATTGCATTTGTTGCTAACACAACCTCTTCTCCCGGCAATAGCGGATATTCACGACCTTTGCCCGGAAACATAAATGCAAATGATATGTTCGGAACAGAGTCTCTTAGCTCTGTAGTATTCGGTTTAACCCAGTTGGATAACCTGCCGCTTGTTGGAGCATTGTACGGATCAATTACTCCGACACACAATGAATCAAGGTAAGCTATATCTCCTGAATTATTATACAAAATGATATATTTATCATTTGCGTAAGAGCCACCTGTTGCAGGATTCAGACAACCTCCGTAGTAGAACTCCTTGATTACTATCTGACCTGTTTTTGACACATTTAAATTAAGGTTAGCAGATATTGTTTTAGGATCTAATGGTGTAACTCTAAGTCTCTCAGTTGTACCGTTGAATATAAAAATTACCCCTCCGGACTCTGTTTGTTTGAACTCTGTTGTGGCAATATAGCTCCCGTGAGCAACCTTTATTATTGCAGTTCCTGTTGCATCAGTTGTTCCGGTGAATTGAAGTCCCGAAGATGGGTCGGTCAGTTTTATGGTTAAACCCTTTGTAGAGTAGCTGAAACCCTGTGGCATCAGAACCTTGATTGTAAGCGTAGAGCTTAAAGCATCGTCAGAAAACTCTTCTATCCTTAGATCTTTAAGACAACCCGACAATGTATAGGTTAAGGCCAATAACAAAAATATTTTTATTGTTTTCATTTCATATCAGATTATAGAGTTATTTTAAGCTCCGCACCAAAATAGATAGGTGTATTTTTAACAGCTGCACTGGCGTTAGGTCTCGCCTTGTTGACCATTCTCGGAGTAGAGTTTGTGAAGTTGTTGGCATAGAATGATAGAGTAGCAAGGTCTCCAAGCTCTTTTGTCACCCTGATGTTCGCCATAAAGTATGGCTTATACCCGGTTGTTAGGAAGAAGTAGCTATTATCTGTGGATTTTCTCAACATCTCAAGCCTTCTTTTAAGATCTGCATCTGTTGTTGTGTGATAATCTGTAAATGGCCTTATGGTGCCGCTATGATCCATATATGCTACAGGATCCCTGTATAGGACAGAAAGATTGCTCTGATTATTGTAGTTGCCGTAAACAGGTTTGCCGGAAGCATCCTGTGTGTAGATATTACCCTCGTCATAGATGTTCCAGCTGTTCTCAATCCATATACATTGCGCTGTAAGTGAAACAACCATTCTGACAGATGGAATTCTTGTAACAAAACTGAGGTTTGATGAGAGTCTCTCTCTTCCTGATCCCAGTGACAGAACAGACTCATCCTGATAAATTCCCACGTATGGGAGCTTGATCTGAGGATTAATAGGATCTGTTTGGTTTGAATATGAGTAAACCAGCCCCGGAGAGCCGTCCTCAGATTTGATGTAGGCACCATTAACAATAACATTGGTGTTAATCCTCTCTATCCTTCCAAAATCGAAGTCATACTCTATACCCCATTTATCTATCTTACCTCTGTTATCCGGTCTTTTATAGGACCTGAACTCCTTATTGATTTTAGACCCCACAGCAACATAGTTACCGGAAGCATCTTTTATGTATACTTTGCCAAATTCAAATTTCGGCGCTGCATTTGGGTCACTGACAGTATTAAAGAACTCAACCTCTTTTGTTACATAATTTGAATTTGGGGTTATTCCGTCCTTTACCTTTTCATTGAAATATGTAAGCTTGGCTCTTATTCCGGATATGTTAAAGTCTACTCCGAACTCTGTATTTGTTGTTCTTATTGGCTTAAGGTTGTAAGGAAGCTTGTTATCAATTACCATCGTGTTGATAATAGCAAGACTCTCTCCGGTTGAGCTATTTCTGTATTGGAATACAGCATTATCTATATAGCTGTAGTCAGGATATAAAAAAACCATTGACGGCAGCTTTTGCATAATACCCCAGCCTCCTCTCAAGGTAAACTCCCTCAGGAAGCCGCTCCGTTTCTCCTTAACAATATTGTATCTTGCATTTAGTCTCGGATCAATTGTCGGGTCATAATCAAACCCGTAAACAATCATCTTATTGAGACGGAGACCCGCCATAAGATCTATTGATGATTTATTTCCCCCTACCGGAATTGTAACCTTCTCCTCAATAAAGGCACTAAGGTCAGACATAAAAGGAATATCGGTATAACTTCTTTGACGGAAATACTGTGGCGATGCCCCTATATAATACTCCCCTTTACCATTGTTCCCTTTTGTGTTAAATTCAATACCAGCCATAGTTTTAAAAAGAGTTCCCCCGGACTTTTTGTTAAGACTCCCTGTGAGTTTTGCATTGAGGTACATAGGGATCTCCTCTCTTCTTTGATCTCTTTCGTCTATGAGATCTGTGAAATAACCTGCATATACACCGTCAATCTTGCTATTTGTTGTAGGAAGCGGGAGCTGGTTGGAGACAACAAACTTCCGGTAGTTTTGTCTGCCGTAAGAGCCGGATATATTGTAGTTAAGAGCTGTTATCCAAGATTTGTTGAGCTGCCAGTTTCCGTAGATAGCCAAGGTAAAGTTATTGCTTCTCCTTTTTTCAAAATCGAGCTTAGAGACATCAGGGTCACTTGTAATGCTGTTACCAACAAGATATCCACTCAATCTTGCGTTGAATCTTAATGGTTTACCATCTATTTCAAAGGTATTTGAATAGGTAACTCCCATTGTTGTTCTGTCAAAGATTGCCACAGGCGACCTCCAGTCAACGAAAGAGCGGGCATAATCTACATCTACGTTAAGATTCCCGGCTTTAGCTCCTAAAGAGAGACCTTTTGCAAGTGAGAATGCTCTTGTTTTAGGGTCTGACTTTACCCTTATTTCGTAAGGAGAGCGTCCCACCTTTGTGGTTACTAAAATAGCCCCGGATGTAACGTCACCATACTCTGCCGAAAGTACACCTTTTAGAACCTCAACCGACTCAATATTGTCTGTTGAGAAGGCACGGAAGTCGATAAGGTCAGATTTTAAACCGGCATCGCTTGATACCTTAGATCCGTTTACCAAGACTCCTACCCCTCTAGAGTTTGTCTCTGCTGAGCCACCAAAGAGTTCTTCCTGCCCCATAAGGTCTGTCGTCGGCACATTTATGGAACGAATAGTGATTCGGTTTTCTTTTGTCAGGGTTGGATTAGCTATAAGAGATCCCGGCATTAGTTGCATAATGTCAGACAAACTGGTTGCCTGAAGGTGCTCAATTGCCCTTTTGTCAACTCTTGAGGATGAGTTCATACTACTCCCGGCTGTTGCTGTTACAACCACATCGGACAGGGTAAGATTCTCCTCTTTGAGTTGAATTTTAAAACCGGTTATGCTTTTTTGTAAAACTACAGGGAGCGTATACTTCTGATATCCTAGGCAAGTAGCCTCCAGAGTATAGCTGCCGGGAATAATTCCGGAAATTTTAAAAAGCCCTTTATCATCTGAGAAACCCCAGAGATTGAGCTCTTTAATGGTAACATGTGCAAAGGGAATAGACTCTTTAGATTCAAAGAGCGTTATTGTTCCCTCTAATGTTACCCTCTCCTGTGCACTTGCAACGGAGATTTTTGGTATTATCCAAACGGATAATAGCATCAAAACCAATAATTTTTTCACAGTTAGGTTAGTTTGGGTTAGTTAATATTTGTTATAAATTGCCGTCTTATTTATAAAATTTCAAATATTGAAGTAATAATATAGTCGCTCAAAGATATAAAAAAACCCTTATCCTGCATACATTTCCGTTTAAAATAGCTATTTTTGCGAACTAGTGATTTTTTTAAGGAAAAAGTAGTTTGTGAGACTCAGACTTGTCTCGGTAAATAAGAGATCCCTGAGTTCCATTTTATTTTTTAACGGCAATTAACTAACAAATTATAACAAACCTTTTTACAAAATCAAAAATTCTTTCTAAAATGAAGATCTTGAAAAAAAACTGGTTCCGCCATTTAATACAATGGGGAACTTTAATTGCGATTATCATCTTCCTGACAAAGGTATTCGGGAATGAGAGCGCAGATCCTGAAGCTTACTGCCCATTCGGTGGAATCCAGACGTTGGGGACCTACCTTGTAGCAGGCTCTATGGCCTGCAGTATGACCGGGACACAAATTATGATGGGAGTTGTGCTGGCTCTGGGTGTAATCCTGTTCAGCAAACTTTTTTGCGGTTATCTCTGCCCTCTGGGCTGGGCAACCGAGTATCTTGCAAAACTGCGCAAAAAACTAAAGATTAAAGAGATCGTAATCAACTACGGTACAATTGCAGACAAAATTCTGCGTATTTTCAAATATGCGCTGCTGTTCTGGATTTTCTACACAACTGTAAGCAGTTCGGAACTTTTCTGCAAGAACTTTGACCCTTACTATGCAGCCGCTACCGGCTTTAAAGGCGAACTAACAATGTGGATGGCACTTTTAGCAATAGCTATTTTTGTGCTTGGTAACCTGTTCGTTAAGATGTTCTGGTGCAAATATCTATGCCCGCTTGGAGCACTCAGCAATATTTTCAAATATGCAATCACTTTTGCTGTACTGGTAGGTATTTTTGCTCTTATTAATTATAGCGGACTTGCTGTTTCGTGGGTATATCTGCTTGGTGCCGCTTCGTTGATAGGCTATCTTTGGGAGATACTATATCTTGAAGTTAAGGTGTTCCCTCTTCTTAAAGTTGTAAGATCTACCGAAAAGTGTAATGACTGCGGTCTGTGCGCGAAGAAATGTCCTTATGGAATAGACGTAGATAAAGTTGGTTCAGTTAAAAATGTAGACTGTAACCTTTGCGGGGAGTGTATTGCAAGCTGTAACCAGGATGCACTTACCTTCGGAGGTAAAAAGAGTTTCCGTTGGGTTCCTGCAATCCTCACAATCGTGCTTTTTGCTGCTGCCTTCTTCTTTGGAAGAACAATAGAGCTCCCAACAATAGATATAAAATGGGGTGACGAAGCAAAACACGAACAACTGGAAAAGTTCCGCATAGAGGGTCTTCGCTCCGTTAAATGTTACGGAAGCTCAATGGCATTCTCTGCCACACTTAAAAAAATTCCAGGAGTTTACGGAGTTGCAACTTTTGTTAAACATTCATATGTAGATGTATATTATGTACCTGCTGAGGTGACGGAAGAGAAAATTCGTGAGATGATTTATGTCCCTTCAAAATTTAAGATTGCAACCCCACCTGTTGAGGCTCAGCAGATAAAGGTTATTACAATCTATACAGAGAAGATGTACGACAGGATGGATCCTAACTACCTTGGCCTTCAGTTCAGAAACTCCGGCAAAGGGTATTATGGAATCGAAACCGAGTACTCTTGTCCTTTAACTGTAAGGCTTTATATGGACTTAAATGAGCCTGTTGATGAAAAGTTCTTTAAAGAGATGGTAGAGCTCAAACAACTCGAGATGTTGGTTCACGGCGGCGGTGTAAACATCGTTGATGTAGATTTTGAGTATATTGGTCTAGCCGAGGGCTCAGATACAATTTCCAGAAGAGAGTTTCTGGAGCGTCAGTTCAACAAGTTCTCTGTGCCATTCAAAAAGAATCAGGAGAGCTGGGACGGTAAAAACGCTGCAGTGTATGAGCTTGTCTATCCAAATCTTGACAAACCGCTTATCACACGAAACCTTCCATTCCTCTCAAATCACCTCTCTCAGCTTGAAGGCTTCCTCTCAATCGAGACAACCCTTAATGAGAGCGATGAGTACTGCTTTAGAATTACCTACAGAACAGACCTCCTAAACGATGATAAGATCTGGGAGGCTCTTACCAAAACCAAATGGACAATCAAAAACAAAGATGGTGTAATGGAAGAGGTAGATCCAAAATTCGCTTTTGACACCAGGGGCGCTACCAAAGCGGTTACCAAAGAGTAACTGCATCATATATTTAACGGCAAATTAAAATAGATGAGAAATTTAATTAAAGTCACTACACTCTTTACTCTGCTCTTGATATTAACACCATCAAGGGCAGATGAGGGGATGTGGTTAATAAACCTGCTGGATAAGAACCTCACTTCAAAGATGAGATCTGCAGGGTTAAAGATTGACCCAAAAATTATTTATGACGAGAACACCGCCTCCTTAAGTGATGCGGTTGTTGCTCTGGATTTCGGCTGTACCGGAAGTATTATCTCCAAAGAGGGTCTGTTGATAACAAACCACCACTGTGCTTATGGTGACATACACGCATTGAGTACTCCCGACAAAAACTATCTTGAAGATGGTTTTTGGGCAATGAAAAGAGACCAGGAGATTTATATTAACGGTAAGTCTGTCTTCTTCCTGAGAAAGGTTGTGGATGTTTCTGACTGGGTGAAGAGTGTTTCTGACTCTCTAAAAGCTGCAGGCCAGCCATCCGGGATGAGAAAAATATCATCTCTAATGGAGGGGGATGCCAATAAGCAGAGCGGAATGGAGAGTATGCTAATGTCAATGTGGAGAGGATCAAAATATTATATGTTCTACTATGAGGTCTACACAGACATCCGACTTGTTGGAGCACCTCCTGTCTCTATTGCTGCCTATGGCGGTGAGACAGATAACTGGGAGTGGCCGCAGCATAAGGGAGACTTTGCACTCTATAGAGTTTATGGAGGCAAAGATGGAAAACCGGCTAAGTACTCTGTTAACAATGTTCCCATTACACCAAAAAAAGTGCTCAACATCTCCACCAAAGGGGTAAAAGAGGGTGACTTCACAATGGTTATGGGATTTCCCGGCAGAACAAACCGCTACAACTCCTCTTTTGGTGTAAACGAAAAGGAGAGAGTTACAAACCCGGTATCGGTAAAGCTTCGCAAAGGCAAATTGCAGATTATGAACAGTTTTATGGAGGTAGATCCCGCCGTAAGACTTAAATATGCAGATCATTACTTTAGCATCAGCAATGTTCAGGAGTTAATGGCCGGAGAGGTTACCAACTTTAGACGTTTTGGTGTGGTTGATATCAAAAAGAGTCAGGAGGGTGAACTTCAGAGTTGGATAATGAGGGACCCTGAGAGAGCAGCAAAATGGGGTGATCTTCTAAAAAAGATGGAGGATAGCTACAATAAATTAGAGAAAATTGCAAAGGCAAGGAAATATTTCCAGGAGACGATGGTTGCAGGTCAAGGCTTTATCTATATGGGAAACCGAACCAACTCTCTTAAAACAGCAAAGGAGAGAGAGAAGCTGGATACACTAAAGGTGGGCAGTGAACATCATAAGACACTTGTAAGAAACATCGAGAGTGGTTATGAGTCTTGTGACCTGAGGGTAGAGAAAGAGCTGATGCACTATCAGCTGCGCGAGTTCCTGGGCGCTGTTCCGGAAGAGTACTGGGGAGATTACATCCGCCGGCTTTATAAGGAGTTTTATGGCGACAGCAAACTGATGACAGACTATGTCTTTGAAAACTCAATCATTCTCAACCCGGATAAATTCCGCGCTACTGTGAGTAAAGATCAGCCGATAGATCTCTATATTGAAGACCCTATATCACAGCTCTCCAGATCTGCCAAAATTACTGAGTTCAACACTGACGAGGCAAAGATTATGGATGGCGAGAACGTTTTTGATATGGAGGCATACTACACCCGACTTGTATACCAGATGAACAAAGAGATGGGTGTGGTTCAGTACCCGGATGCTAACTCCACAATGAGGCTCACATACGGAACAGTGGGACCTATTAACCCTTCCGACGGAATTTACTACAGTTCTCAAAGCACAACACAAGGGTTCATAGATAAATACAATCCGGATAATTACGAATTCAACATCAAACCGGAAGTACTTGCTCTGCTTAAATCCAAAGATTGGGGCAGATGGGGAGATAAAGGCAAGTTGTATGTTAACTTCCTTTCAAATAACGATATCACAGGAGGAAACTCCGGAAGCCCTGTCCTCAACGCTAAGGGAGAGCTGGTGGGTCTTGCATTTGACGGAAATAAAGAGTCTCTGGCGGGTGATGCATACTTCCATCCTCAGATGAATAAATGTGTCAACGTAGATATTCGATACATCCTTTGGGTTATCGAGAAATATGCAAAGGCAAATCACCTGATAGAGGAGATGAACTTCTCCACAAAATAGAGAGAGAATATGAACCAAATAAAAAGATTTACCATCCTGCTCTTGGTAGCCATAATAGGTATCACAGCAGGGTTTGCGCAGAGTTTCGATGTTACATCACCACTGCCTGCAGATAATAACTTTAAAATAGGTAAGCTCGAAAACGGGCTTACCTACTATATCCGACACGCCACAAACCCTGCGGGGAGAGCCGAATTCTTTATTGTACATAATGTAGGCTCACTTCAGGAGAATGATAACCAGCGCGGGCTGGCTCACTTTCTCGAGCATATGGCTTTTAACGGCACTAAAAATTTCCCTAAAAAACAGCTGCTGGAGTATTTCGGCAGCATTGGGGTTAAGTTCGGAGCCAACATAAATGCATACACCTCAATGGATAGAACTGTATATAATATATCTGCAGTTCCGGTACAAAGAGGGGTAGTAGTTGACTCTGCCCTGCTAGCTCTTCACGACTGGTCTCACTACATCTCCTGCGAACCTGCAGAGGTAGAGGCAGAGCGTGGAGTTGTAAGAGAGGAGTGGCGCAGGGGAGATGATGCCAGAACCAGAATGATGAAGGGAATTACACGTTTTGAGCAAAGCGGGTCACGTTTTGCCCAGAGAGATGTGATTGGCCTTCCCGAAATCATAAACACCTTTACCCGTGAAACCCTTGTAGAGTATTACCACAAATGGTACCGTCCCGATTTACAGGCTGTTATTGTTGTCGGAGATATAGATGTTGCAGATATAGAAAAGAGAATAATTGAAAGGTTTTCAACGATTCCTAATGTAGAGAACGGAGCTGTTAGAGAGTCTTACACTATTCCAGTAAATAAAAAACCAATAGTTGGTTTTCATACAGATCCCGAATCTAAAGCGCTATCTGTTAGGATGACAATTAAGATTCCTCACCTCTCTGCTGCAAAAAGACACACAACAGAGGCCCTGTATGATGAACTGATCAAGAATCTTTTCCTGGATATGTTCAAGATTCGCTGCCAGGTTGCAGTAGAGGGAACAGACTCCCTTACTAGAGCTCTTATACCTGTATTCGGGAGCATAAGCTACGCCAGCGGTACCTTCACCACCACCTCGCTTCCTGTAAATAACAAATCTACCCTCAATGCACTTAAAGCGGTATTTATTGAGGTTGAGAGAGTGAAGCAACACGGTTTTGAACAGGATGAACTGGATGCTGCACTTGTAAGAGTAAAAAAACAGTGGGAGGGATTCCATAAAAGAGTGGCTAAACCAAAGAATGAAGAGTATGTCTCTGCAGCTGTAGAGCACTTTACACGAAATAACCCCCTCTTAAACATAGATGCATATTTTGGGCTTTCAAAAGAGCTTTTAGACAAAATTACTCTTGAAGATGTTAACTCAGCTGTTTCAAAAATAGTTACCGATGAAAATCGTGTGATAATATTTGCAATTCCTGAGAGTGATAAGATATACCTTCCTAGCGAAGACGATGTTCTCTCACTTTTGGATGAGGTGAAAAATAGTCCATTGGACAAATTCACCCCGGTAACAGACAAAGAGATCTCAGTTTCTAAAGAGATTATCGCGGGTAAAGTCTTGAAAACAAGAGCTCTTACATCAAAAGATCTAAACATAAACTATGAAAAACAACTCGACTCAACAACCGAGTGGACACTGGAGAACGGAGCAAGAGTAATTTGGAAAGAGAGCTACGGTGGAACCGACAAGAGCATCCGAATGAGGGCATTCCGCAATGGTGGTTATGCACTTCCAAACAACATAGGGGAAATTAAGATATTGGAACAGTTCCTTGCACGGTTTAGTCTTAACGGACTTAATAAAAACGAGAGAGCTAAATGGAGTTCAAAAAAAGGTGTTATGGTTAGCCCGGACATCAGCTACAGGGGCAATAACTTCTCGGCAACGTTTAATAATGCAAAGGAGGCAGAAGATATGTTCCGTCTGCTCTATCTCTACTTTACAGATGTCTCTGTTGACGATCGTGAGTTGAAGAACTTCAAGAGTCAAATGCTAAAAAATTTCTCGACCGACAAAGGGGAGACAAACAGCTTTAGAGACTCCGTCAATAAAGTGCGTTTTGCAGTAAATCCGACTCATTTCAAATTCGACTCTGCCTATGTAAACTCAATTACTGCAGATAAGCTTTTGCAACTCTACAGTAATCAATTTATGAACCCTGCAGGTTACACATTTGTATTTAGCGGGCCTATGGAGGCTTCAAAAGGCAAAGAGCTGACAGAGAAATATATCGCCTCTATAAAAGGGTCAAAATATAAGGCTCCTAAACTAAACTACAGAGAGGCAACCGTTAAAGATGGTGAGGTTGAGCTGCGTTACAAAGCAAAAAATATGCTCAGCACAAAGGCAGAGGTTACCAGAACATACCACGGCAAAACAGAGTATAGTGCAGAGAATAACCTTATGGCCAAGTTTATAACCTATATCCTCAGGGACAGATATATGAAATCTATCCGGGAGGAGCGTGGAGGAACTTATCACGTAGGGGTATCGGGCGATATAATAAAGTACCCGAAAACACTTTGCAAGTTCACGATCGAATTTGACACCGATCCTGCTCTTGTAACAGATTTGCTGGAGGTTGTACAGATGGAGATCGATAAACTGGTTAAGAGTGGACCAACAGAAAAAGAGATGAAAGAGATAAAACTCTATTTATCTAAAGTTTATCAGGACCAAAAAGATGATCCCGCCTGGGTCTCTATTATTACCAATGCTATTATTGGTGAACAAGATCTAAGACTGGAGGAGAAGAAGCTTCTGGACAAGATGAATTCTGCTGATATTCATAAATTTGCTACCACAATTTTTAAAGCCGGCAACAGAATGACATTCGTTTTTGAGCCTCAGCTGTAATTGTGGCAAACTCTTTGATTGTGTTACCTTAAAATACTTTTGGTTATGAAAAAAATAGTTTTCGCACTTTTGGCTCTCACAATTATTGTGGGCAGCTGTGGCCCTACAGTTTATGTTACCCGTGACCAGAGAAAACAGGGCTTTGAAACCCGGGAGATTAATGAGCACCGTACAGATTACAATAGGAGAAGGGGAGTTAACGGATCACTTATTTTTATCAAAGAGAACTCAAGACACAACAGAGTAACAGTTGTCGTTGATGACAAAATAAAGTTTGATATGAGTAATGACAAACGGAGCAGAGATTCCAAGATGAGACAACTCAGGTTAAAACCCGGCCGTCACGACATTAAGATCTTCGTTGACGGAAAGCTGATTGACCAGAGAAGTTACAATGTGGTGCCAAACAGAGATATTCGAATCTCTTTATAGGAAGAGAAAAATTACTTGCCCCTTTTACAGAGAATCCTTCCTAAAAAGCTAAATGCCAATGTTATGACAATAACCACAAAACCGGGTTCGGCGTACTGAATTTTTTGAGCCCATACAATCTGAAGAATTGCAAGAGAGACCAGAGAGATTGCAGATAGCAATCTCTCTGTTTTTTTCCAGCCCCCCAGCGATGCAATCACCACAAAAATATAGAGCGGATTACACCAAAGGAGATTATAGTTTGAGTAGAGCTCTCTATGCTCTGTAATTAATATTATTACAGTTAAGAGTGCTCCCAGAGCAGAGATTGATGTGACATAAAGGTTATCTGCCCACCCCGAACAACCCCTCTTTAAAAAGAGGAATATGACTAGAATAAGAAGCACAAGCAGAGTTGCTACCGGAGTGGTTATGAAATTCAGAAACCCACCACTCTTCTCAGTTATTTGATTATCTGCAATCAATACAATCTCTTTTGAGACAAAAGGGTCTTTTCCGTTTTGGCTTTGAGCAAGCACTGAGTAGAGGTTTTCCGGCAAAAACATACTCTGCCTTAAATCAATCTCTCTGTCCAGTGTGGAGCCCAAAATGAGATTAATTCCAAACTTTGTCCATCCGTTTATATAGCCATTAATCAGCTCTCTATCTGTAACTTGCGCGCTCTTTGAAAGGAGTTCACGATTTGAATCGGTAACCGAGTAAATAATATCCCGGAGTTCAGATGTGCAGTTTTTATATAGAAAGCTGTAAAGGTAGTATCTATTCTCCGGTCTGTATAGATACTCAAGTCTTGCCATAATTTTATCGTTCTGTTCATCGGTGAGATAGAGCTTCTGCTCCTTAACCCCTCTGTTTTCCCAACGGTACTGCTCCATAAAATCGGGCATAGTCTGGATTCCTAGCAGATATTTTAACTGACCCTTTACGAACTTTGAGTAGAAATTCGGAGTATTAAAATCGAAGAGACCAAAATTGAACACCAGGTCCCTGCCCGATTGCGGATACCAGGCTCTGAGCGCACTATGGCCAAAGATTGAGTATAGCTCATTACCGCTCGAGCAGGTTAAAAGAGATATCTCCGGCCGCTCTGCAAGAGCTCTTCCCGGTATAAAAACTGCAAATATTAAAAGCCACTTCAGGAGATATCGTTTCATATAACTCTCAATTCTAATCTATTTTCAATTCTAATCTACTCTATCCAATTTGCTTAAATCTAAACATCTATCCCGGATCCACCTATTTTGCAAAATATTGTGGAGCTCTTCTCTGTTTTGTCCTCTGCTCAAACGAGTAGGCTGCCTCAATAAGCAACGGTTCGCTCCAAGCTCTCCCCACAAATGATATCCCAACCGGCACTCTGTCTATAAACCCCATTGGTACAGTAATGCTTGGGTAGCCGGATATTGCGGCGTACGAGGAGCTTCCACCCATAAATTTATCCCCATTTATAGGGTCTGTTTTCCAGGCAGGTGACCCTGTTGGAGCTATCAAAAGATCCAGATTGTTTTCACTCATCACTTTATCTATTCCATCCTCCCTTATAGCCTTGAACATCCTCTCCAGTAACTCCTTATACTCGGGAGAGTCTATCGGCCCCTTTTCATTTGCTGTAATTAAAAGATTCTGGTCAAAATAGCGAAGCTCTACAGAGTCTTTAAGGTTAAAGGCTATCAGTTCATCCATATTTTTAACTGCAGCACTCTCCCCCAAAGATGCAAAGTACTTGTTGAGTCCATCTTTAAATTCATATAACATTATCTGAAACGAAGCTGCTCCGCTACCCGCCGGGAGCGGGAACTGAATATCAACCACCTCAGCCCCGGCACTTTTGATATACTCAACAGCACTATCCATAAGTGTATCAACCCTGTGGTGATACCCGGAGATGTTTTTTAAGCGGCCTATCCTCTTCCCTTTAAGGCCATCTGCATTAAGAAACTGAGTATAATCTTTAAGGAATTTTGCATCCGGGTTAAGTGTCTTAAGGTCCGATGAGTCTACTCCGGTCATCACTCCAAGAGCAACCGCCACATCTGCCACTACACGTCCCATTGGCCCCGGGGTATCCTGAGTGAACGAGATAGGGATAATTCCACTCCTGCTTAGTAACCCCACTGTAGGTTTAATCCCTACAATTCCGTTGTTGTTTGACGGACACACAATACTTCCGTTTGTCTCTGTCCCAATAGCCAGTGCGCAAAGGTTTGCAGATACTGCAACTGCAGATCCCGAGCTGGAGCCGCAGGGGTTTCTGTCCAGGATGTATGGATTTTTTGTCTGCCCACCAACTCCACTCCAACCGCTCGAAGAGAATTTAGAACGGAAATTTGCCCATTCGCTCAGGTTCGATTTCGCTATGATTACTGCTCCTGCCTCCCTTAACATCTGCGCAATGCGGCTGTCTTTAGGTGCTATGGAGTTTTTCAGTGCAACAGAGCCTGCAGTTGTGGGCATCTTGTCGTATGTATCCAGATTATCTTTAAGTATAACAGGAATACCGTGCATCGGCCCCCTTACCTTCCCCTGTGTTAACTCCTTATCTAAGGCTCTTGCTATCTCCAGTGCATCCGGGTTGACTACAATCACCGAGTTGAGCATCGGGCCGCTTTTATCCAGTTTCGCGATTCTCTCCAGATAGTCCCCTACAACTTTCTCTATTGTTAAGCTCCCATCCAGATATCCTTTGGTTAAATCTGAGATAGTAATCTCCTCCAGATATGGAGCAGGGTTTTCAAACACCGCATCTGACTCTGCTTTGCACCCTATTAACAGTAGTTGGAAAAGAGTGACAGATACAAAAATCTTAGCTGAAATTTTTAAAAGCTTTTTCATTTTTTCACAGTTTATCTCTTATAAATTTAATCTTTACTCAAACTTAATACATTGTTATTTCCCTAGTCTCCAGCGTGAGAAGATAGATTTGGTCTTGGGAAATATCCCTCTTTGCTTGGCGCGGATATCTTCAGAAACATAGAAGACACCCGGGTCAAAATCTGTAAAGATCTTCTCAACCCTCCTTAGCATCTTTCTATCTACAACTGTCTCAATAATATCAATCTCCCCCTGAGAACCGCTCCCGTGAATTAGGGTTGCTCCAAAGTTACTACTGTTGAGCAAAGCCACAAGCTCCTTACCATTCTCTTTGGTATAGACTCTAAAGAGCAGAACTCCAAAGGCTATTCTTTGCTCAATAAGAATCCCCACAAAGTTTCCTGTTGCATACCCGCCGGCATATGATAGATAGGCAACTGTATCGTTTGCACGGGAGAAGATTTCCGATATTATAACAATCCATATCAGAACCTCAAAAAACCCGATAAATGGTGCAATGTACTTCTCTCCCTTTGAGACAAAAATTATCCTTAGTGTTCCCAACGAAACATCTACAATTCTTCCGAAAAAAATAACAATTGGAAGAAGGTAGGGGTACTGATCCAGAAAGTCAAACATATCTTCTCTATTTTAATATACTATTTTAAACGCCTCCCCCAGATTATTCACAATATCTCCGGCAGTCATTGAGATTTCGCCGAATTTATTTGCTGCAAAATCTCCCGAGGTGCTGTGAATAAAGATACCGGATATTGCACTCTCTTTTGGAGAGTAGCCTTGAGCCATAAGAGCAGCTATCACACCTGTGAGTACATCTCCGCTACCTCCTGTTGCCATTCCTGGGTTACCGCACACATTGAACCATATCTCACCTTCGGGTGTAGATAGGGATGTGTTTGCACCTTTGAGCAGAACATAAACCCTGTATTTTGTCGAGAAAGCCAGTTGTCCCTTATGCGCTTGGGCGGAGTTACCAAACTCACCGGCCAATCTGGAGAACTCTTTAGGATGCGGGGTCAAAACGGAGTTCTGTGGAATTAACTCCAGCATCTCTCTATGTACAGAGATGATATTTAATCCATCTGCATCAATAACCATAGGTTTGGTAAAGCTCTTTAACAGATTCCGCAGCCTGAGTACCGTTTCGGGAGATGTGCCTATTCCCGGACCAACGGCAATGGTGGTAAACCTTTCGTAATCTGTCAATTTTGATGTTATGCACATAGCCTCCGGAACCGAAACCTGCACTATCTGGTACAACTCTTCGGGAACATTCAAAGTAACAAGCCCCGCTCCTGACCTCAAGGCACCTTTAGCGCAGAGAATTGCTGCCCCTGCCATTCCATATGAACCCGCAACCAAGAGTGCGTGGCCGTAATCTCCTTTATGAGAGCTCCTGACCCTTCTCTTAATAACAGAGCTTACATAGTCTTTATCAATAACATAGTAGGGGCTATCGATATTTTGTTTAGCATCACTGTCAAGCCCTATGTCAAGAACCCTCCACTCACCAATATATTGTGAGTTCTCTTTAAAAAACATAGCCAATTTTGGAAACTCCAGGGTAAGTGTAATATCTGCTTTAATAACAGAACTCCCATTATCATCGTTTATTGTATCTGAGAAGAGACCGCTGGGGATATCTATAGAGATCACTTTAGCATTTGAGCTGTTTATGGTTCTGATAACCTCGGCATATATCCCCTCAGGGCTACGGTTCAACCCGGTTCCGAATATCCCGTCAATTATCAAACAACTCTGGTCAATTTCAGGAATATCCGATATACTCTCCATCATATTTACCGGAAACATTTCACAGTTTATATTTTTCCCGACCAAAATATTGGATAGTGCAATAGCATCTTTGCCGTTGTTGCCTGGTCCTGCAAAAACCAATAATCTCTTCTCTTTTAGATGAATATTACCGGTAATCCATTTTGTCAGAACATCTGCTACTCTTAAAATAAGCTCATCTTCTGATATAGATTGACTATTTAAGGTAATCCGGTCAATTTGTGCTATCTGTCCTGATGTGAATATCTTCATTCCAGTAGGTTTTAAAGAGTGGAGTCCTACTGTTTTATGAGAGTGTAGTATACTGAATAGATACCCTCGACTCGGTTTTTATTTTTATCCAGAGAGTGAGCTTTTCCATCTTCCAGAAGGAAGAATCTCTTGTTTCCCGTACTATAGGAAATTGTAACAATATTATTGGATAACGTGAATCTCCCCCGCTCACTCACCCCTTTTGATTTAATGTCTGTATAATCCATATTTAGAGTATAGGTGGAGTCTCTTCTTAAGATTAGAGTTGTCCTAATTCCTGCACCTGCTGTACTGGGAAGAATTCCGTAGTAATCTCCTTCAAAATTTTCAATTATTTTAACCTCCCTCTCCAGCTCCACAGGCGCTTTGAACTCAGACTCCTGAAACCACTTACATCCCTGAGCAAACAGTAAAGAGATAGATATGATAACAAACAACCTCATATTTTGGCCAAATAGGATCCAATCACGCTTAACAAAATGTCTTTACTTACAGGTTTTGTGAGATAGTCTGTACAACCTGCGTTAAGAGCCTTCTCGCGGTCACCATCCAGCGCAAATGCTGTTAGGGCAATCACAGGAATTTTCAAATTGAGTTTTCTTATTTCGCGGGTGGCTTCATAGCCATCCATTATTGGCATCTTGATATCCATCAGGATAATATCTACGAGAGGAGTGTTTTTGAACAAATCCAGAGCTTCATATCCATTCTTAGCGTGGATAACATTTATATTCTGATGCTTCATTACAAGCTTTACATACTCTGCGTTTGCAAAATCGTCTTCGGCGAGGAGCAGCTTATAGATGTACTCCGTTTGCTTTGATTTGGTAAGATCATCTCTATCTTCTGCCATTGTGTCTTCTCCTTTTAAGAAAAACTATTGTGTTATAAAAGTGGTATAAAGATATGAAAATAATCTAAATTTAAAGTTAGTTATGCGATACAGGTTTTTTAACCGGAATTTCAAACTCAAATATAGAGCCCTCGCCCTCTGCAGATGTTACCCATATACTTCCTTGCATAATCTCTACATAGGCTTTGGCAATAGAGAGTCCGACTCCGAGACCCTCATATGCCATCTTAACAACATTATCTGCCTGAACAAATCTGTCAAAAATATGAGATAGCCTCTCCTTTGGGATTCCTATCCCACTATCTCTAACAAAGAGATGAGCAAAACCCTTTTCGACTCTTGCTCCTATAGTTACCTCCCCTTTTGATGTAAACTTAATTGCATTCTTTAACAGATGAGATATAATAGCAATGAGCATCTCCTTATCTGCATAAATCTCACAATCATCCTCTTTGGGGCGTTGTGCTACATAGAGAGCAATCCCTCTCTCTTTTGCCTGTTGTTCAAAACCGGATAGCAGAGTATCTATCAGATTATTAAGATCTATCCGACTATAGAATACCTTTATCTCTCCCGTCTCCAGCCTGGAGATTGCAATAAGATCGTTTATGAGCAATAGCATCCTTTCACTGCTCTTACCAATTATCTCAATATACTCACTCATCTGTTCACCTGTTAAGTCCTGGTTTTTAAGTAGATCCGAGAAGCCAAGAATACCATTCATAGGGGTTCGAATTTCGTGACTTATGTTCTCCAGAAATGCAGATTTCAACCTGTCACTCTCTATGGCCCTCTTCTCTGTTTCGCGAAGCCTTACCAGATGTCTTTTAATAAAGAAGAAGAAGATTATTCCTGTTATAACTACATAGAACCAACCCTTATATGTCTGGAGATCTTTTATCTTTTCGTTATCGGGAACAGTAAGCTCAAGGATTAAATCGGAAAAAAGAATCCACAATCCACCAATAACCAAGTACATTGCAGTTATTCCATATTCAAACCGGACTTTCTTAAACAGATTCATATATCTGCGTGTATAACAGTTATTTTTGTAAGATAGAATTTAGAGAGCTTATATAGGTTCACAATTTAGGAAATCTTTCTTGATTCTATGATAAAAAATAAACAAATCTCTTTGAGTGCCGTTATATAATCTAAACTAAATCTTATGACCTATCGGAATCTCCATAATATGAGAAAAGAGTATTCGCAAAGTTCGCTTGAGAGAGAGAACTTAAGGGAAAACCCTTATGAACAGTTTTCGATATGGTTTGAAGTGGCTCTTGAATTTGAGCCACACGAGGCTAATGCAATGGTTCTTGCGACAGCAGATTCAAATTGTTCTCCTACTGCAAGAGTAGTTTTACTAAAGAGCTTCTCACCGGATGGCTTTATCTTCTTTACAAATTACAACAGCAAAAAGGGGGAAGATATCTCTGTAAACAACAAGGTTGCGCTACTTTTTTACTGGCCTCAAACTATGCGCCAGGTTAGAATCGAGGGGAGTGCCATTAAGATTGATGCCGCAGACTCCGACGAATATTTCAACTCCAGACCCCCTCTTAGCAAAGCATCATCTGCACTCTCTAAACAGAGTTCGCCTCTTGAAAACAGAGAAGAGTTTGATAATAAGGTAAACACTCTGCTCAAGAGTGAGAGGGAGATATCCCGTCCGGAGAATTGGGGCGGCTACATCGTTAATCCGGAGCGTTTTGAGTTTTGGCAGGGCGGAATTGGGAGATCACACGACAGGTTTAGCTACTCTTTGCGGGGCACAGAGGGGTGGAGTATCATCCGGCTTTACCCTTGATATTAAGAATTTCAAGTTCATTGCTGGAGCACTACCCTTTTAAACTTATTTCTGCCAAAACATCTTGCTTCAAGACCACAATATCCTTTTCATTAAGTAATATGAGTCCGTCTTTCTCGAAACTTTTGAGCAGCTTAACAGCACTCTCGGTAGAGACTGCTGCAAATTCGGCAATATCTTTGCGGGAGAGCAGCTGGAATATATCCGGATGTGCCAATTTTAAGTTGTCCAGGTAGAGCAAACTCTCTGCAATCCTCCCGTTCATCTGTTTATACAAAACAGTGCTAAGTTTAGAAAAGAGGTTTGTGTTGACCTCACAATATCTTTTTATAATATTGAGCCCGAACTCGCCGTTCTGTTTAATTACATTGGCAATTACCTCCTTTTCTACCAAAAATGCCTGACAATCTGTAAGCGCAACTGTTGAGTAGCTATAGATATTTTTTGTAAATACCGGTGAGAGGCCTATAAATTCACCCGGTTGCACGATCCTCAGATTGTAACTCTTACCGTCGTATCCCTCAATGTATTGTTTGCACAAACCGTTAATAACAAAGAGAATATAGGAGGCAAATGCACCCTGTTTTGTGAGAGAGTCCCCTCTGCGGAATAGTACCTGAGTTTTGCTCTCCCTAACTATCTCTAGCTCCTGTTGTGAAAGCATCTGGAAACAGGGGGCACTAATGTCACAGATGTACTCTTTATCTTGCCGGTCGATTGTCTTCATCTCAATTATTTTTTAATCAGTGGAATACAATTGTATCCAAACACAAAGTTAATCTAATTCAATTAAAAAGCTGTCTAATTTCAACTGCCGGGTTGTTGCACAAAAGAGGCAAACCGGTCATTATTAATTATTAGTGCCATATCTTTGCATTATAGAATAAACGAATTACCAAAAATTAATTAACACTAAAAATTTAACACAATGTTATACACAAATCTTAAACATATCGAATCAGCAACACAATACAATAAAATATTGAGCGAAAACGAAAATGTAATGGTTATATGCGGTAGAATGGGGCCAATGTGTATCCCGGGTTACGGAATTGCAGAGGAGCTGGAGGGGGAGTATAAGCACGTACAATTTTTTGATATGGAGTTTGACAATCCGGAGTCTTATGTTATCCGCAACCTCCCTGAGGTAAGAGGCTTTATGGGCATTCCCTTCACAATCTACTATAAAAAAGGAGTAGTTGTCAAAGCAACATCCAGCATCCAGTCAAGAGATATGATTACAACTATTCTGGACAAAGAGCTTGGAGCTCCAAACAAGAATTAATTCCAATAAAAAGCAGGTAAATTGCAATGAATATAAATCACTACGAAGTAATAGTAATAGGAGGTGGCTCGGCCGGCTTAACAGCAGGAATCTATCTCTCGCGTGCAAAGGTGAAAACCCTTATTTTAAATGAGGGAACAATTGGGGGGCAGATGGTGCTGACACACGAGATTGCCAACTACCCCGGAGTAGAGAGTGTAAGCGGTTACCAGCTCTCAAATATAATGAAGAGGCAGGCTCTCTCATTCGGTTGTGAAATCCGTTCCAATATCTCAATCAAGGAGTTTAATTTATCAAAAGAGGTTAAGAGTTTTGTAATCTCCGATGGCACAACTTATACCGGCGATGCAGTAATTATTGCTACAGGGGGGCGTTCACGCACTCTGGGTGTACCTGGTGAAGATCTTCTCAAAGGTCGTGGAATCTCATATTGTGCAACCTGCGACGGAAACTTCTTCACAGATAAAGAGATTGTAGTTGTGGGGGGTGGGAACTCTGCCCTAGAAGAGGCTGTATCTCTCACTAAATATGCAAGCAAAGTAACCGTTATACATCAGTTTAACCATTTCCAGGCTTTCGAACACGCAATTGCAGAGGCGAAGAGTAACCCAAAGATTAACTTTATAATGGAGTCAACAATAACAGCGTTTTACGGTGAGGAGAGAGTGGATAGTGTAGATATAAAAAATCTTAAAACCAATGAGAGTTTAAACTTTAAAACAGATGGAGCGTTTATATTCATAGGTTATGTGCCAAACACAGAGTTTCTCAAAGGTAGGGTTAATTTAAATCAGTGGGGAGAGATAGTCGTGGGGCCAGATATGTCAACCGGAACAGAGGGAGTTTTTGCTGGCGGCGACAGCATAACCAAGCGTTACAGACAGGTCACTACGGCAGTGGGTGATGGTACTATTGCAGCTCTTAGTACCTCAGCTTATATAAATGAGCTTAAAAAGCGCAGAGAGCTAAACGGGAATTAATAAAAGGCTCCAAAAATATGAAGCTCCAATTTGTAATAACTTTAAATATTTTCAATTATGAAAAAAAATATTGGCAGTACAGACAAATGGATAAGGGTCATTATTGCTCTTATTATTATTGCTCTCTACTTCGGTAATGTAATAACCGGCACTCTGGCAATTGTTCTGCTGGTTGTGGCAGGAGTATTTATCCTTACAGGATTTGTAGGCTTTTGCGGGTTATACACCCTGCTTGGTATAAATACCTGCAGTAAAAAGTAGATTATAAAAAAGAATTACAGACCGGTTGCCCAAACTGAGATTTAGAGTAGCCGGTCTATTACTTTAAAAACTCTGATATTAATAGGCATTGTAAGCCGTCTGAAGATATTATTCGTTTGATTAAATATTAACCAGGTGCTTTCTAATTGTGCTCATCAATGTTTTTTTCTCTACCGGCTTAAGAATATAATCGTCACATCCTGAGTTTAATGCAATCATTTTGTCTATTGAAAAGGCGTTTATGGTTACAGCAATTATTTTTACGTTTTTGTTAAATTGTCTAATTTTTTTTGCAGCCTCAAGGCCATCTGTAAGGGGCATTCTCAAATCCATAAGAATCATAGAGATTTCTGGATTGTCTCTCATAACGCAAACTGCATCTTTTCCATTCCAGACGTGAATAATAGTGAACTTTTCATCTGAAAGTATCCTTTCCAGCAGCTTATAACTTATCTCGTCATCTTCTGCTATTAGAATTTTGTGTGATTTCTCATCATCTACCGACGTGCTTTTATCTTTTTGTCCTTCCGGATTTGAAATTACAGGTATATATGGCAGAGCAAAATAGAAGGTGCTCCCCCGACCCTCTTGTGACTCTACCCACACCTCACCTTTCATCAGATGGGCATATGCTTTAACAATTGAAAGACCGAGACCCGACCCCTCGTGTGGTCTTGTATAGTCCATATCTGCCTGAACAAATCTCTCAAAAATGGCCTCCTGTCTGTTTTTAGAAATACCTGTCCCGGTATCCTTCACATAAAATATTATTGATTCATCTCTTAGAAATGTTCCAAACTCAATCTCTCCCGAATCGGTAAATTTTATAGCATTTTTTATTAGGTTGGTAAGAACTCCATCCAAAATATGCTGATCACTTAGTATAACATTGGCAATCTCATCGTCGTTTTTCACACAAAGCGCAATCCCTTTTTCCTCGGTTTGTTTTACAAAGAATTTATAGTGAAAATTAAGAGTCTCACTGATATTGACATTGCTGTAGATAACATTTAATTGCCCTGATTCAATCTTGGAGATCTCAATTATATCATTAATTGTGCTTAAAAGCCTCTCTCCGCTTTTGTTTATAATCTCAAAATAGTATTGTCTGTCGTCACTTGTCAGGTCAACGTCATTCAGTAATTGCAGAAACCCCATTATCCCATTCATCGGGGTCCTTATCTCGTGACTCATATTTGCGAGAAATGCAGTTTTTAATCTGTCGCTCTCCTCTGCTTTCTCTTTAGCCTGAATAAGATTTTCAATCATACTCACTCTATGCATAACAATAGCTATCTCGTGAGCAATCATCTCCATAAGTCTCATACTTATAGCATCGTAAGCGTTTTTGTCTGTGTAGCTCTGAACAACCATTACCCCAATAGGATTTTGTTCAACTATAACCGGAACTCCCAGCCAGGATTCGCAAAGTGTTCCGGTGAGAGTAATCTGGTTCTGTTGTACAAAATGGATCAACTCATCTCTGTTTATCAATAATGACCTCTCTGCCCTTATAACCCATCCGGATAGTGTCGTATTTGCATCCCACTCTTCAAATTTATCCTTCTCATCAAAAAAGAGCACCTTTTTTAGCTTTTCATCTTTGGCGTTATATGTGGCCAGGAAAAAGTTTTTTGCATCCATCACTTTACACAGCTCCTCTCTCACTATTTTGAGAGTCTCCTCGAGGCTGCTTGCGTTTGCAGAGACCATTGACACCTCATATAAAACCTGCTGCACCTGCTCCTCTCGCTTCTCTTTTGTAATATCCCTCGCAACACCGAACATAATATTCTCCTCTTTATAGGGATAAGAGTTCCAGGAGAGCCATTTGACAGATCCATCTTTACAGATATAACGATTCTCAAAACGATATACCTCTCTTCCGTCAATTATTGTGTTACTTATATTTGCCGTTGAATCTCTGTCAAGAGGGTGTACAAACTCAGAATATGGCTTAGATAGCAGCTCTTTTGTGCTCCACCCTAGCTCTCTCTCCCAGGATGGATTGAGCTCTTTAAAAAAGCCGTCAAAACCAGCAATGCAAATCATATCAAGGACGTGATTATATATTTTGTCGCTGGTTTTTAGTTTCTCTTCAAAAATCTTTTTGTCGGTGATATCCTCCACTATTACAGCAAACTCACAATCTCTGTTCTTGTATGCAATAACGTTGTAATATCTGCCAAGCTCCCCCGAATAACTCTCAAAAGTTACAGGGACTCCTGTTAAAGCAACGTTCCCATATTTTTCAATCCAGATTTTTTCTATTTTGGGTAGGACCTCAAGAACTCTTTTACCTATAATACTCTCTCTTTTCAATCCGGTAATTTTTTCATATGCCGGGTTTACATCTAAAAAAAGATAGTCTACAGGAACCCCTTTTTCGTCTACAATTATCTCGTGAAGTGCAAGACCAAGCTGCATTTGGCTCACAAGAGCTCTGAATTTCTCCTCACTGCTCCTAACCTCCTCATCTGCTTTAACTCTCTCTGCAAGCTCCCTCTCCAGCTCCTCTGTACGACTCTTTACAAGAGCTTCAAGCCGTATTTTCTCATCTTTTTTTAAAAGATTTGCGGCCCTAATCTTTAACATCGCCTTGATTTGCGAAGTCAACTCTGTCTCATCAATAGGTTTTGTCAAAAAGGCCTCGGCACCTGCCTCAAGAGCCTGGATTCTGTTTTGGCGGCTCTCCTTGAGCGCTGTGATGAATACAACCGGAATATCCTCAAGTTCAGGATCACTTTTAAGTAATCTGCAAACCTCATACCCGTCCATACCGGGCATCAGAATGTCAAGAAGTATAATATCCGGTATCTCTCTTTTTGCTCTCTCCAACCCCATTTGACCACAGAGGGCTGTATAGAGCTCAATATCCGGGTATGTATCTGCAATGATAGCCTTTAAACTGGTAAGGTTATCCTGAATATCGTCTATTGCTAAAATCTTGGCCATTGCATAATGCTTAAAATTACCTGCTTAATGTTTTACAAGAGAGGCTATTGCATTAATAAGCTCCTCTCTTGTTATATTTCCTTTGCGAATCAGCTGGTGAACATTATTGTGCTTAAGAAATGAGAGCTCCTCTTTTGGTAATCGTACGGTTTCGTGTGTGCAGCACTTGTTTGAACCATTTTAACCAGTGATATAAATGTGCAGATTATTGAAAAATTAGAGCTAATATTGTAGATAATTTAGTACTGGATGTGTTTATAAAACCATTTTTCAACTATCGCATCTTTATCTGGGTGCTTCTGGCTCTTGCCATAATAATGGGTGGAGTATCACTGGTTGTTGCCTATACATACAACCTTCAAAAAGAGACTGAGAGGTATATTGAGCAATCCCGTAGCAGCGTCAATGTGGCTAAAGAGATGGAGAGTGAACTTGCTTCAATTAAGGAGCTGACAACCAATTATTTGATGAATAAATCCAACAGATGGCTGGACTCTCTTAAAGCCCGACAATCAAAATTTTTGACCCATCTGGAGCGCGCCAGATCCAGAGCAAACACACCTGAAGAGATTCTTCTTATTCAGCAGATATCTGCGCTCTTCTCTAATTATGAGCAAAATATTCTCATTGCCGTTTCAACCCTAAGGTCGGGAGAGATTGGCAAAGCCAATGCTCTTTTAGTACACTCTGCACAAAATTTGTTGGTTACCATACAGCAAAAAAGCAACGAGTTCATAACCTTCAACCTTAAGGCTGAGGTTTTCCACGAGTCTGTAATAAGCCGTACCAATGTTATCATATTGAGGATACTTATATTCCTGGGGTTTGGAGGTATTGCTGCCGGATTTCTGCTGGGGTGGCTTATCTGGAGGATGCTCTTTGCACCTATAACTCAGCTTGTCCTTAAGGTGAGGGGAGTTTCTGGAGAAGCTGTATTTGAACAACTTAAGCTTCCTCGCGGTGGCGAGTTGGACGAGCTTGGCGAGAGGATAAAGGACTTGATAGACAGGATTAACAGAGCTAATGAAGATCTCTCCAGAAATAAGGAGCTGCTGCAATACTCCAATAAGTTCGCCAATCTGGGGAAGATTGCTCCAACAATTGCTCACGAAATACGCAACCCTCTCGCAGCTATAAAGATGTTGGTCTACTCTATAAGAGAGGAGGCCAATCTTCCCGAGGCAATAAAGGCGGATTTTGACATCATCTCCCGCGAAATTGATCGCATAGATAATTTCACCAAAGATTTTCTCAGATTTGCCAAACCTGCCGACCCTATCCTGAGTGAGATTAATCCTTCTGAGCCTTTGAATGAGGTCATTAAGCTGCTTACCCCGAGGTTGACAAAAAACAGTATTACCCTTGTAAATAACACCTTAAAGTCTAAATGGATTGTAATGGCAGATTCCGGCCATCTCAAACAGGTCTATATGAACATTATCCTAAATGCGCTGGAGGTTATGCCTCAGGGGGGAGAGCTTGTTATAGATGCAGAGATAGTAACGGATAGAGATCTTCTAAATCCCGGTAAAAGGCGTAAATATCTTCGGCTGGACTTCTCAGATACCGGACCGGGTATCCCGGAAGCCATTATGAAAACTCTCTTTGAGCCTTTTATTAAAGGTAGTGATATGGGTGTCGGGATTGGACTCTCAATATCTCAAAGCATTGCAAACTCTCACAGTGGATGGATTAGGGCAGAGAACAAACCCAACACAGGAGGAGCAATATTTCGCTTCTATCTGCCAATTATTAATTAACATCTTTGTTTAAATATTTATAACCAACTAATTGACTCTTTATGTTTAAGTTGCTAATTGTAGATGACGAGCAAAGCGTAAGATACTCTTTCAAAAAGCTTTTTAACTCCTCTAACTACACATTTTGTGAAGCAAGTAATGCCGATGAGGCTATTGTCTCTTTTAAAAAAGAGAGGCCGAGCCTGGTGATTCTGGATATTGAGATGCCCGGCAGAGACGGTATTCAGGTTCTTAAGGAGCTCAAGGAGTTATCTCCAAAAACGCCGGTAATTATCATTACCGCTTATGGTTCGGGTGACAGAGTTATTAAGGCGATGAAGTATGGTGCATATGAGTATATTGAGAAGCCTTTTGATATTCCCAGGCTAATGGTGGTTATTGAGGAGGCGCTTAAAAATTCTGTTTCTGAGGAAGACTCAAGAGCTTCTGAACCTTTAAAGAGAAAACTACCAGCAATAAAAAGTGAGGAGGTGCTTGTGGGTGAGAGCACCGCTATTAAAGAGGTCTTCAAACTAATAGGAAGGGTCGCAACCAGCGACGCAAGTATTTTGATTGTTGGGGAGAGCGGTACCGGCAAAGAGCTGGTAGCCAGAGCAATTCATAACTACAGTGACCGGGCTTCCAAACAATTTATTGCAATAAATTGCGCTGCTATCCCGGAAAATCTGCTGGAGAGTGAACTCTTCGGTTATGAAAAAGGGGCGTTTACGGGTGCAGATAAGCAGAAGATCGGCAAGTTTGAAGAGGCAAATGGTGGGACACTTTTTCTTGACGAAATCGGAGATATGAGTCTTTCTCTTCAGGCCAAACTGTTAAGGATTCTTCAAGAGGGCACTTTGGAGCGTCTTGGGGGAAATAAAACACTAAAGGTAGACGCAAGGATAGTAGCAGCAACCAACAGGAATCTGGAGAACGATATCTTAAGCAAGGCCTTTCGTGAAGATCTTTACTACAGACTCAAGGTGATAACAATCTCACTCCCTCCGTTAAGGATGAGAAAAGAGGACATTCCTTTACTGACCCGCCACTTTCTTAGAAGACACTCCTCAGTTATAAAGGGTGAGAGTATATCTTTACACCCGGATTCAATGAAACAGCTACTTGACTATAACTGGCCCGGAAACATAAGAGAGCTGGAAAATGTGATAAAAAGAGCTGTTATTCTGGCAAAAGGGAGCGTAATAAGCCCCGATCTCCTGTTCGAAGGGGTTGAGAGGCAGGTGCTGCAAACCTCACCGGAGAGATCCAGACTCTCTGCCTACCTTAACGCAAACATTGGCTCAAGCGAAGGGGATGTATATAAACTGGCCATAGAGGAGTTTGAAAGAGATCTTATTCAGTGGGCACTTACAAAAACAGGCGGAAATCAGGTGCAGACAGCAAAACTACTTGGTATCTCAAGGGTAATGCTTCACGAGCGTATCGAAAAATTCAAGTTAAAGTAGATTTTACAGGAAAGTGCAAAAAAAACTTACACCCAGCAAATTTTTTTAGCACTAAGCAGATAAAACTTCTACCTTGACAATTCACTAATTCCTCATTATGTGCGGATTAGATTTATATGCCGCTTTATAGAATTTTAATGGGGTCTAAACTCGTCACTGCAAATAATTATATATCTGACGCTTATGTAGTTTGGCACACTATTTGACAATCATTAGTAGAAAAAAAAGAGATACTGTTCTTAATTAATAATATTAAAATTAAATTCAAATGAAAAAAATTACTTTCCTTTCGGCACTTGTTCTTATGATTGTTCTTGCTACAGGTTGCGCAAAATTGCCTCAGGCAGAACTTGATGCTGCTACAGCTGCTCTTGATTCAGCAAAAGTTGTTGAAGCTAACCGTTACCTTGCAGATGAGTTCAACGCTCTTCAAGATTCGCTAAACTCTGCTAATGTAGAGATCGAAGCTCAGAAATCTAAGCTTTTCATCTCTCGTAACTACAAAGCAATCACTGAGAAGCTTGTTAACATTACAACTTCTGTAGAGGGTCTTAAAGTTAGAGCAGAAGAGCGCAAGATTCAGGTTCGCACAGAGGTTCAGGACACTTTGGTTGTTCTAAACGAACTTATCCTGGAAAACAAAGCCCTACTAGCTAAAGCTCCTAAAGGGAAAGAGGGCAAAGCTGCTCTTGAGGCAATTATGAACGACATCACTGTTCTTGAGGCTTCAGTTGCCGAGATCAATACCCTTATCACTAATGGTGACTACCTCACTGCTCAGGACAAAACTAACGCTTCTAAAGCTAAAGCTGAGGCAATTAAAGAGGAACTTACAGCTGCTATCGGCAAAACAAAAAGACGCTAATTACTGAAAATTCAATAAAATTTTCAGATAGTATTTATTTGTATACTTTTGTAAAGCCCTTAATTTTTTAAGGGCTTTACTTTAATAATAGAGAGATGAGATTTCGCAGGTTATTCAAAAAGGGGAGATTTTTATTTTACATTGGGGTTCCGATATTTATGGCAGTTCTAATTTTGGGGGCTGTCACTCTGTTTTCACAGAAACCCCCAACAGAAAAAATAGAGGAGGCCAGAAAGGCAATTGCAGATGCCGTTAAGGATGAGGCAGACAAATACACACCGGATCAGCTTGCCATTGCCCAAAAGAAGTGGGAAGAGGCTATGGGCGAATGGAAACTCAATAATGAGAAGAGTGCAATAGTTCGAAATTACTCTAAAGCTATCGTTTTTGCAGATCTTGCAATTAAAACAGCTAACAGTGCAGCCATAGAGGCTAAAAAGGTAAAGGAGAAGCTCTTTAAAGAGCTTGTGGTGAGTATAGCCGCACTTAAAGTTAGTGTCGACTACATTGAACAGGCAACCTCAAAGCTTCCCCTTAATCACAATGTCCGTAAAAAACTTACACCCTATTTGATGAAGCTTAATGAGGTTGAATCTGCATTTAATCGAAACGATTTGCTATCTGCTAAAAAGAGCATTGAGACGATCAAGAAAAACATAGAAGTTCTAAAAAGACAAACCACGAAATTACTAAAAGAGTACTTTAGCAGCTACTCTAAATGGGTGAAGCTAGACCAGGATATGAAGCAGTGGTCCAAAACCAATAACTCTGTAAGCTTGGTTGTAGATAAATTCTCAAAGCGCTGTATTGTTTATAAATCCGGGAAAAAACTGAGAGAGTTTGAGGTTGAACTTGGCCTTAACTGGCTTGGAGACAAGCTTCAACGAGGAGATAAAGCAACTCCCGAAGGGAGATACTCAATAACTGCCAAAAAAAGCGGTAACAAAACTATCTATTATAAGGCTCTTTTGATTAACTTTCCTAACGAAGAGGATAAAAGACGTTTCAATAAAATGAAGGCTCAGGGAAGCATCTCCAGAAATGCTCATATTGGAGGGATGATTGAGATACACGGCGGGGGAGGAAGAGGGATAGACTGGACAGAGGGATGTGTTGCTCTGGAGAACAATGATATGGATGCTCTTTATGCTCTATGTTCGGTAGGAACTCCGGTCGCTATAGTAGGTTCACTCACTCCACTGGAGAAACTATTTAATCTGGAGGATGTAAAGTAATTTAAAACTGAATATTATGGAAAACAGAGGTTCTGCTGGAAGGTTCATAATGGCGGCCGGGATGTTTATAGTTTCGGTATGGTTGGTAATATTCTTGTTTCTCAATTCGGCAACTCTCAAGGAGATTGCATTCTCATTTTATAGTTACAGAGATCCTTTGGGAGCTCTTGCAGAGAAAGACTCAGTTCAACTTATAAAACATATTAATAGTGTAACTAAAAGGATATCCACTTTGCAAAAGAGAATAGAGAACCTTATGCCTTACGGTCCATATATGGTTGTAAATACAACAAAGAACACCTTCGTACTCCGGACAAGAAAAGAGATAATTGTAGAGGGGATATGCTCTACCGGCAGCTATATTCTTCTAGACGGGGGCGAGGGCAAACAGTGGATGTTCAAGACACCAAAGGGTCAGTTTAGAATTCTGAGCAAAATTGTAGACCCGGTATGGATTAAGCCCGACTGGGCATTTGTGGAGGAGAGCCTCCCTGTGCCTCCCAGAAATCATCCGGATCGTTACGAGTATGGGACTCTGGGAGATTATGCACTATCTCTAGGTGATGGTTACCTTATTCACGGAACTCTCTACCAGAGGTTCTTAGGGCTTCCGGTAACTCACGGATGCATCCGTCTCGGAGACGAGGATCTTAAAGCTGTCTACAAAAATCTTGACATAGGATCTAGAGTCTATATCTATTAATAATCTATTGGAATGGATAATAACAACAGATACAAGAAAAAATTTCCACTTAGGGCAATAGTCGCTTTTGTGGTAATTCTCATTCTTCTAACCACTATCTCGTTTATTTTATTTGGGCTTTACCCTGTTAGAAGAGAGGTAAAAAACATCTCCGGCTATATTGAGAGTAAACCCCTAAATAATGATGCAAACCTCTCACCTGAACTGAGAAGATTGATTGATGAAATCCGAACCAAAGAGCACTATGCAGCTTTTTTGAACACAACACTAAAGCATTCAAAAGGTGACTCAATAGCACTCTTTATCGATTTAAGGGATAGTCTGGCAATTCTCTCATTTAAAGGGGTCTCTCTCTTTGAGTCGAAAATATCCGAAATAAGAATCAACTCGGGATTAAAGAAGCTCCCCCACTTTTTTCGTGACAGCCTTTACTCAGGACCTATGGAGGTAAGCGAAGAGATCTCAAGTATCGAGAAGTTTCCTGTAGTGGTAAAGAAGGCACCAAAAGATACAATCGAAGCCAATCTGGCCTCTGCACCGATTCTGCCTGTTCAGTACGATGTGTTTCTTGCCTTCTCATTTGATAACAATATGGTTATTCAGATAGATCAACAGGAGGAAGAGCTTATTGGCACCAAAAAAGATTACAGAAAATACTGGCGCCAATACTCACGCTGGTTCCGCAATAAAAACCTGAATGCTCTAAAGAGCAGCACCGAGAGAGGCTACATTTATCACCTGGCAATTGAACTGGCTCGCGAAGATGCAAGATCTATTTACAGGGCTCTGCCCCTCAAACCCGCAGTGGTTATCCGGTATTAAATTGAATCTTGGTTCTACTCTATTTTTGCATATTGGCCTTATAGTCTTGACAATCGTAGAAATAAAACCTTCTCTGCTCCTCACCTTCATCATCTTTCAGGATTAGTGAGTCCAATATAGTAACAGATTGAAAATAGGGCTTGAGTATCTGCTCTACAGTACCCTCCTTTAATCTCTTCCTGCGGAAACGATCTGTAGTTATATATATTGCATCCTTGCCATTTAGGTGCGAAAGGTCATCGTCATCCAGAGCAAACTGGAACGCGCTTTTGCCGATAACATTCCCGGCATAGATATGGTCTGCCATATAAAAATTTAGTACTGCAGATACTTTATATGAGTTATCGGAGAAGATAAAATCCTGATTATTTCTCTCATTTAGGCTCTCAACCTTCTGTGCCAGTCTATCCCAGCCCCACCAGGTGTCATCTGAGTTGACCTTAACCGGCATCCAGATAAGTTCGGCAATTAAAGCTATATGAAAAACTACAGAGAATCCTGTCTGCCATCTTATTAAAGAGTTGCTCTTTAAGTAGAGAGCCACCATAACAGCCGCAGAGAGATAGAGTGGCATAATCCAGTTTATCTTTACCCAATATATAAAAGAGATACCAGTAAAGAGAAAGAGCATTGGGAGTGCAAAAGAGGCGGCAAAGAGCAGATAATCTTCTATCCTCTCCCCTTTCAAAAACCTTTTAACCAAAAGATAGCCGGAGGCAAAGATTGAGAGAAAGAAGATAGGGAGAGCAAGCAAAAGCTGAGAAGCAAAGTAGCCCGGGAAGTGCATTGGGTTAAAACTGAAAGAAGACATTTGAGTTGCCCTCTCTGCAGCCTGATATCTAAAGGAGATAAAGTCGTTATCTACATTCCAGATAACAACGGGTAGAGTAGCAATCAAAAAAGCAAGGACAAACAATAAAAAATTTAGCGATAAGAGTTTGCGGCGATGATCTTTTGATATTAACAGAAACAGAGTTAATCCTGCGGGCAAAAATATCCCAGTGTATTTACTCACGAATGCCAAACCTGCAACCACTCCCGCAGCAAGCCAGCAGTACCATTTCCCTCCTTTAACTGCATTATAACCAAGCAGCAGAGTTAATGACCAAAAGAAGAGCAGGGGTACATCCGGGGTGCTGTTTATGCTAAGTATCGTTATAAACGGAGCAGTTATGAGCAAAATAATTGCCCGTTTAACTGTCTCTTTTGTTAGGATTGGCTTTATAAACAGATATACAAACAGAAGTGTAAAAGAGGTCATTATAAAATCTGCAATATGAAGTGTAAGAACAGATTTACCCAGAATGAGGGTAAAGAACTTAATCATATATGCGATCATTGGAGGATGATCAAAATAGGATAGTGCCAGATGATCTGAATAGTAAGTGTAGTATGCATCCTGAGGCATTAACCCCATAAAGTTTACAGCAACTACTCTAAGAAATGTAAAGAGAGTCAGTACTACTAGAAACTCCCTATCTTTGAATGCGCTTTTTATCATTAAACAAAGTTATAAAAAAGAGACTGAATAGTATAAAGTAATCTCAGAGAAAATTTTGTACCTTCGCATAATATTTACACAAATTTTATTTTATTATGAAAAAATCATTCCTGACAATTCTATTAGTTGTTTTTGCAACTATGATCTATTCACAAAGCCCTGTAGTAAAAACACAATTCAATGCCGGAGTCGGGATCTCCTCTTGGGGACTTCCTGTTTATGTCGGAGTTGATTTTGGTGTGCATCAGGACATAACTGTAGGAGCCGAGTTATCTTTCCGCACAAGATCTAATTATGGATCTGTTATTGGAATATCCGGTAATGCAAACTATCACTTTAACACAATATTGAATATCCCTTCTCCTTGGGATTTTTATGCAGGTCTTAACATTGGTTATTTAATCTGGAATTATGACAACCAATATGTTGGAGCACACGCTTCCGGCTTTGGCATCCAAGGACAAATAGGTGGACGCTATTTCTTTAGCGACAAATTTGGTATTAACCTTGAGTTCGGTGGTGGAAACGCATTCAGCGGCGGAAAACTTGGAGTGACTTTCAGGCTATAAAACTTACTAAAACTAGAACTCGGAGAGAGCAGCACCTATTGCAGTTGCATACTCAGCATCCTGAGGAAATTCAAACCTGATATTGTAGAGTCTGGAGATATCCTCCAAAATGGCTCTCCCTATCAGGTTTTTGCTTCCATTACCTGTCACCATTACCGATGTGGCATCTCTGCTTTTGGCAGCAAACACAGAGATGACACCTATTACCTGAAAAACCAGATTAATAATTCCAATCGCCATATCATCCCTCTCTGCAGTATCCAGCATCTTCCCAAAATTTGAGGCGGTAGACTTGCCGCTTAAGAAGCTGATTCCGGAGTCCGATATATCTTCGATCAAGAGGTCTACTTTAGAAATATCCCCTCTCGTTGCCATTTCAAGAATATGTTCAAAATCGGTTGCATTTAAAAGTACCCTTGAAAGCCCGGCTATTGTACCCCCTCCAACTCCAGTACCACCCAGGTGGGTGATCTTCTCTTTTGTTGCTTCAATTATGGAGGTCCCGGTTCCAATATTCGCTATTATCACGCTCTCTTTCTTTGAGAGAAACATCCCCCCTATTCCTATTGCATTAATCTCATCAATTTTTTTTGTGGAAATCCCAAAGAGATCATTTTTAATGTTTATTGCTCCTGCCCCTGTAATTATTATCTTCTCAATGCTTGACATTGAGAGGTTGCTCTCTACTATTATTTTGCCAAGGGCTCCCGTTGCAGATGTTATTGCATCATAAGCCTTTGTCTTGACTGTCCTTATAACCTCCCCGTTTTCTACAGCAACAGCCTTTGTTGTTGTACTGCCAATATCTATTCCAATAATCATTTTCTGCTATTTATGAAATCCATACCAAAGCTAATTAGATTTCCTGAATTTTATTAAATATGTAGCTCCATAATGGGAAACAGTGATATAGCTTAAAATTATGCTAAGAAAACTGCTCTACATCAAACTTTTTTTTAATAAAGCTACTTTACAATCTGTGTCACTCTTTGAATTGTGTGTGCAGAGAAATAGCCGACAGCATAATCTCCGGTTATATTGCTTGTTGGGTTAGAAGGCGTTACTCCTCCCGGACGGCCGGATGATAATTGGGTAGTGCATAAAAGTAGTTATAGACATTTTTATCTATGCAGTGCATCTCAACGGAAACTGTATCACCTTTTTCAATCCCGGGGTCTCTGCTAAAGAGTGGTCGGCCATTTACCAATCCATTATTTAAATTATCGTTAAAAACCGAATTCGGGGTTTCAGATTTATATAGCTCTTTCCAAATTTACCGTAAGGGAGTGATATGCTGCCTGTAAGCTCTCCACCATCGTAAATGTTATAAGTATCTCCCCCTAGAATGGTATAGGAAGAGAGTAGAAGCCGTACTCATTGCAGGTTGTTTGATTTACCAACCTTGAATCCAGAGCTTTAACCGAAACACCTATCATAGTTTCTCCGGTTAATCTATCTCTTATTGTACCGCTTATTGTAAACCTTGTCTGAGCGCCAAGAATATTGACACAAAAAAGAGTAAGCAGGGCTATAAATAAATTCTTGTAATAGTATGCCGATGACATTATCTGTATTAAATCTACAAAGTTAATCCAAAGTCTTACTACTATAGACCTGGTTCTCCTGTTCGGCAACTCTTATGAATGTGGTGCGTTTAGATAACTCTTTTAGCTGTGATGCACCCACATAAGTGCAGGTGCTGCGTACCCCGCCTAAAATGTCAAGAACAGTATTATCTACCTCGCCGCGATATGGCACAACCACGGTTTTTCCTTCACTTGCCCTGTAGTCTGCAACACTTCCCGAGTGTTTTTTCATAGCAGTTGAGGAGCTCATTCCGTAAAACATCTTATATTTGTCGCCATTTTTCTCTACCATCTCCCCTCCGCTTTCGTTGTGCCCGGCCAACATACCGCCAAGCATAACAAAGTCTGCTCCTGCTCCAAATGCCTTGGCAACATCTCCGGGTGTAGAGCACCCTCCGTCGCTTATGATCTGACCGCCCAGCCCGTGAGCAGCATCTGCACACTCGATAATTGCAGATAGTTGCGGGTAGCCTACCCCTGTCTTAATCCTGGTAGTGCAGACAGATCCCGGCCCGATTCCCACTTTTATAATATCTGCACCGGCCAACAAGAGCTCCTCAACCATCTCTCCGGTTACCACATTGCCGGCAATGATAACTTTATCAGTAAATTTTTTTCGGGTCTGTTTCACAAACGCCACAAAGTGTTCTGAATACCCGTTAGCTACATCTATGCAGATAAACCTCAACCTTGGGTTCATCCCGATGATTTTTGATAATTTGTCAAAATCTGCAGTACCGGTACCTGTACTCACGGCAATAAAGTTCTCGATCTCTTTTGGAGCGCTCCCGAGAAAAGCGCTCCATTGATCTAATGTGTAGTGTTTATGAATTGCGGTAAACATATTATGTTTTTGCAACGCCAGCGCCATCTCGAAGGTGCCGACTGTGTCCATATTGGCTGCCATCACAGGAATACCCGTCCACTCGCTTTTTGTGTGTAAAAGCTTGAATGACCTTTCCAGTTTAACCTGTGACCTGCTTTTAAGAGTAGAACGCTTAGGGCGGAACATCACATCCTTAAAGCCCAGTTTAATGTCGTATTCTATTCTCATTATCTGTTATAACCATTGCGGCTATTTCTTGCTGTTTCGTTTTTCTGCCTTGGCAGCGCGTTTCTCCTTGAGGCTCTTCTGAGGCTCTTTTTTGGTAGATTTCTCTTTAATATCCTTCTCTTTAGCCATAATTTTATAGTTTAATAATCTGCACTAATGTACGAATTTTTTACTTTGTTGCCTTAAATTTTCTTTTTGGAAATTAAAATGAGAAACCGACTCTTATCCCAGATTCAAGAAGCATCTGTTTGTGATTATCAATTCCAAAAGATATCAGGGAGTGAGTCTTAATGTATGGATTGATAAAAATAGTTCCTCCAAAATGAAAATCATAATTTCCCGGGCCACCTTTTGAGAATATTCCTGAAATAGATGCCAGTGAAACAAAAATTGCAACTAATATCACCAAAACAGTAATTGACTTTCTAAACTTCATTTCGCTTTTGATATTTTTCATTGAACTATCATATAAATGTCTATATCTCTTTTTTTATTATGTAACAGCAATTATCCATTATCTCGCCATTGAATAATTTCTCGCACATCTTGAGGGTCCCTTCATATACAAATCCGCATTTCTCCATAACCCTGCCCGATCTTATATTATGTGGATAACGATATGTCGAAATTAACTCATACCCGCAGATATCAAATCCATACCTGATAACAGCTTTTGCTGCTTCTGTTGTATAGCCAAGGCCCCAGAAGCTCTCCCCAAGTGCATATCCCAGCATTCTTGCGCCGGTATACTCTCTTTTAGGGTCCTTAAGCAACCCTATTGAGCCAATCACTTTTCCCGAGCTCTTAAGTACAATCCCAAAAACATCCTCTTTATCCAAAAAAACCAGCTTAATTATTTCAATGGTCTCCTCTATGCTTTCGTGAGGTTTCCACCCGGCGTTAACACCAACATTAGGACCGGATGCATATTCGAAAATGTCGTGAGCATCCTCTAAGATTATTGGTCTTAAGATCAATCTTTCTGTTTCCAGTATCATAAAATAGTGGTTTTTAAATTGCCGCAACGAAATTAATCAAATACTTAATAATCACAATAAAAAATTAGAGAAGAGAGACACCTGCCAGTTCTAACTCTTCTCTCACATCCTGCGACCATATTCCAACTTGTACCTCTCCAATGTGTCTCTTTTTTAACATAAACATACAGACTCTGGATTGCCCTATTCCGCCACCAATACTTTGAGGAAGGTCTCCATTCAGAAGCATTTTGTGGAAAGGGAGCTGAGCCTTCTCCAGGCACTCTCTCACACTAAGTTGATGTAAAAGGGTCTCCCTGTCTACCCTTACACCCATAGATGAGAGCTCCAGAGCACACTCCAGGGTTGGATGCCAAACTATTATATCTCCGTTGAGACCGTAATAACCATCGTCGTTGAGTGTACTCCAATCATCATAATCGGGAGCCCTGCCATCGTGAGGCTTGCCATCTGTAAGAGTCTTACCGATTCCAATAATAAAAACGGCACCATATCTCTTTGTTATTTGTGCTTCCCTCTCTTTTATGCTCAAATGAGGATATGTATCTGAAAGCTCCTGGGAGTGGATAAATTTTATCTCTTTGGGTAATACCGGCAGGATTTCGGGGTTGCTTGCATATACCTCCCTTTCAACAGCTCTCAAAGCATCGTATATCCTCCTGACTGTACTTTTTAGTTTGGTCAAAGTTCTTTTATCTGCACCTATTCTCTGTTCCCAATCCCACTGATCTACATATACCGAGTGCAGATTTGTATAATCTTCATCCGGCCGAAGAGCTCTCATATCGGTCAATATACCTGTACCCTCTTCAAATCCAAGTTGCATCAACCTCAACCGTTTCCATTTGGCAAGGGAATGTACAACAAGAGCCCTCTGCTCTCCCAAAGCTTTTACAGGAAAAGATACCGGCCTTTCAACTCCGTTAAGATCGTCATTTATTCCTGTACCGTCCAGCACAGCAAGAGGTGATGATACCTTAACAAGACTCAATTGCTGGCATAAATGTTTAGCAAAGCTCTCTTTAACAAATGAGATTGCCCTCTCTGTAGATAGAATTTTTTCGTATAACATAATTTTTATTTATTGATTGATTTAACTATTTTAATTATTTTAATTAGTGCGTTTTGCTAAAATTATTATTCACTATGTATCATTAAAAAAGCCCGGCTTTTGGGCGGGCTTATCATTAACAATAACTAAGCAGTCGCCCTTTGGAGGTGGTCTATTATTATTGTTATTAATGTTTATGACTATTTGTCGCATTATATTCTAATTGTTTAAATCTGTAGGTTTAAAATCCCTTATTTACATCAATCCTGTTTTTTTGTTTTCAAAAATTTGCGAAATAAAAAAAGCCCCCCGAATTCGGGAGGCCGTTTAAAGTTTATAATATTGTGAATATTTATAACAATAACCTCCCTGCCCGAATGTAATTATCATTCAGATTATTAAAGAGATTATTATTAATTTTTATCATATAGTGTCTGCTATTGTGGTGCGAAGGTAATAAAATTTTAATTAAAAACGATAACTGTTCAAAAAAATCACTCTCCAAATCTGTAACCAATTCCTGACTCTGTAATTAAAAGTTTTGGTGAAGAGGGATTATCCTCAATTTTCTTTCTAAGTTGCGCAATAAAGACTCTGAGGTATTGAGTCTGCTCTATGTAGCCATATCCCCAAATCTCTTTCAATATTGTTCTATGAGTTAAAACACAACCCTGGTTCCTGGCTAAAAGAGATAAAAGAGAATACTCTGTTGACGTTAATTTTAAAATTTTACCCTCTCTCTTTACTGTGTGATTAACAAAATCCATTTCCAAAGTTGAAAGGGTCAATGTTTTAACATCATCCCCATTTTCTGAAGATCTCACTGCTGCTCTTATTCTTGCAGACAACTCTCCGGTCCTGAATGGTTTAGAGAGATAGTCGTTTGCCCCATTATCCAACGCCTGTATAATGTCATCCTCGGAATTGCGGACAGATAAGATAATAATTGGTTTGGTAAACCACTCTCTTAATCTGCGGAGAACCTCCTGACCATCTATATCTGGAAGTCCTAAGTCCAGTATTATAAGTGATGGATTATAGGTCGCCGCCTCTTTTAAGCCCTCCCTTCCACTCCCTGCCAATATTACTTTATACCCTCCCAACCCTAATGATATCTCAAGTAGTCGTCGGATTTGTACCTCGTCATCTATTATTAATATGGTAGAGTTCTCTGTCATTATAAATTGTGGTTTAAATCTTTAATTCAGGTATTTCAGAGGGAATTTTAATAGTAAAAAGCGCTCCTCCCTCTTTGCAATTTTCGAGTTGAACAGTACCCTTATGAGCTTCTACAAACCCCTTTACAATTGACAAACCTAATCCCAGCCCGCCCGTTTTGCTACCTTTAACCCTAAAAAACCTGTTAAAGGCATTTTCAATTTTACTTTCAGGAAATCCGGGGCCGTTATCAAAAACCTTAATATAAAGGAAATTCGTATTATGAAAGATATTCAGCCATATAGTTGATCCATATGGGATATACTCGCAAGAGTTATATACAAGGTTATAAAGAACCTGCTCCATCAACCCGAAGTCTATTTTTACAAGTGGCATATCTTCTTGAACTGTAACTTTAAAAGTAAAATTTACAAGCTCTTCTTTAAGCTCTTCTTTAATTTTAGAGACCAAATCGTTTATATCACACCACAACAACCTGGGTGATATCCTTCCACTCTCCAGTCTAGACATACTCAGCAAATTTTCTATTAATCTGTTGAGCCGAACAGAGGCAGAGAAGATCTCCTTATAGAGAGCCGGGTGTACGCTTTGCGAATTTGGCAAGGTAAGAAGTGTATCTGCAGCACCCATAATTGTTGAAACAGGTATTCGAAGCTCGTGAGATATAGAGTTGAATAATGTCTTGAATAACTTATCTGACTCATCCAGAATACGAGCCCTTTGGGCAATTTCACCCAAGTACTCTTTCTCAAGGGAATTTGATATTTGAGTTAGAAATGTATCCCAGAAGATTCCCCTATCTCCCGGGAAATTACCCTGCTGATCGATAATTATCACACCTGCGTCCAATCTTGTCCCCTTTAGAGGGTAAGATTGCATTTTGTGACCTACTGAGTTTAAAGTGATTTTATCTGCATTGTTATAATTTGGAGGAGAATTTAAATCTTTGCCGAAATCTGCCAATCGGAAATGAGCTTTAACAGCAAAATTAAGCTCTATCTCTTCTGATGCTACAGCTATTACTTCATTGACTCCACTTGCCTCAGAAAGTCTTTTTGAAAGCTTGTAAAGTGCATTTGCAGCAACTTCTCTCTCCTTGGCAAGTCGCTGCTGCCTTCTTATCCTCGTAGTGAGCACTCCATTGACAAGTGCAATTGTAAAAAACATACCAAAAATGAGAATATCCTCGGTTTTTCCGATATGAAATGTAAAAATTGGCGGTATAAAGAAGAAGTTCCAGACCAGAGCGCTTAATGTAGACATCAATAGTACAGGCCCAATTCCCATAAATGTGGACATTAATGAGACGATAAAAAGAAGGATAAAGGCTACGATATAGTAGCTTCTATCGTCAGAGATAAAAGTGCAGACAAAAACAGTTAATCCAATAACTATGACTGATAAGAGATAATGATTAATCTTCATATTCCAAGAATAAATCAAATGAAAATCTAGTCAAAGTTATAATTATTACATCTTATTGAATGTAAATAGTGATTTTAAAAGTGCAAACACCGGTATTATTTCCAGACGTCCGGCCCACATCTGAAAAATGTAAATTAACTCCAAAATAGGAGACATAGATGGATCTGTAATCCCGGTGGATAAGCCAACTGTTGCCTGAGCAGATGCCGATTCAAACAAGGCGTCTGCAAAATCGTAATTTTCAGGCATAAAGAATGTAGAGACAATTGCCGATGATATTATGAGTAAAAAGAATAGAATAGCTAACGAAGCCGATTTTGTAAACTCAAGGTACATCATTTCGGGAGTTAGTGATTTACCGTTAAGTTTAATATTTTTAATGGTACTTTCTGAATAGAATGTTTTTGAAATTTGCCACTTGAGTCCCTTCCAGATAATAATTGCTCTAATCATCTTTATCCCCCCAACTGTGGCTCCGGAGGCGCCACCAATAAACATCCCTGCTGCAACTATAAATACAATTGATTTCCAATCCCAAATTCCAATATTTGAAGATTGCCATCCTGTTGTAGACATCCCACTTATAAACTGAAAAACAGCCTCTCTTACCGGGTGAGGGACAATGTCGGCCAAAACCATTAGAAGAGAGAGAATTGCACTTCCAAAAATAAAAAACATTATAAGATACCGAGTTTGAACATCATACCAAAATTCACGTAAGCGGCTTTTAAATATGATTTTATAAAAGAACGGTATCGAAAAGGAGCCAAGTATCATAGGTAACAGATAGAGAATTTCCATCCTGACAGAGTTGTAGGTACCAATACTATCGTCTAGTGTACTGAATCCTCCGGTTGACTGTCCAGCCATAGCGTGATTAACTGAATCGAAAAAATTATCTGCAAGAGGATAGTCCGGAAGAATCCATAGAGTTCCAAAAAAGAGGTAAACAGCAGAGAAAATTGTTATTATTAAGTATACTTTCCAAATTGCTCTGGTTGTATCTATTATTCTTGGTCTGAGTCTCTCTCCGGTTGATTCAGAGCCATAAAGTAGCAGTGCGCTCTTCCCCGATTTTTGTTTAAAGATTGCCAGCACCATTACAATAAACCCTGCACCACCTACCCATTGAGCCAATGACCTGTAAAACAGGATCCCTTTACCAACAGAGGGCTCGTGAACTGCCATAGACAATCCAGTAGTAGTGTATGCACTCATACTTTCAAAAAAACAGTGAAGTGGATTTTTAAAAAACACCAGACTTGATATTTCATATGCAGATCCTTTCGGAATAAAACTATTCATTACATCTGCAGGAGTTATATGGGCAATAACAAAAAAGGGCAATCCGCCGAAAAGGGTAAGAATAAACCAGCCGGAAGCTACAATAATTAAAACCTGATTATAGTGTGGAGCTTCGGTATATAAATACCTTTTATGCAAAAAGTAACCAAAAGCAATTGTAAGGAGCCCTGCAATTATAAATCCTGAAGCAGAGTACCACTCTTCATAAATACAGGAAATAATCGAGGGAAACATCTCAATGAGTCCTAAGATTATTAGCAGATCTCCCATCTGTTTGAGCAATACGTTGACTTTATGAACTTTCATTATCTTCGCATATTACAACGGAGTACAAAAGTGGAAAGGATTTTATAAAGATTTTATAAAGATTTTATGTTATCCCAAAATCCCTGAATACGATACATTACAGCCCTGCATAATCAATTTTGCTCAATCAAAGAGCAATAATGCAATGTATTTGATTATTGAGAGAGCATATTTTCAATAATATTGCTCAACCATAGAGCATTTTTTGTTATGGTATATTTAAGATAAGAGTGTTATCTTCGTAGTAAGAATCAGGGGATCAAAAGCAAAAAAAAACACAAAAATGGATCGTAAACCTGCTGTTGCCGGTAAATTCTATCCGGATAAGGCTTCCGAATTACAAAATGACATTGAGAGGCTCTTCTCAACTGCTACACCTGGCAAGTGCAAAAATGTGAGAGCTTTAATAGCTCCTCACGCCGGTTATATCTTCTCCGCAGGGGTAGCGGCATCTGCGTTTGCGCAGATAGATCGTGAAACAAAATACAAAAGAGTATTCGTTATAGGATCTTCACACACAGCCGGTTTTAAAGGGGCATCAATATATTGTGCGGGTGATTTTCTTATGCCATATGGGAAGGAGATTGTTGACACCAAACTTGGGAAAAAGCTTACAGAAGATTATCCCTCTTTCTTCTCCTCAAATCCTGCGCCCCACATTCACGAGCACAGCCTGGAGGTTCAGCTCCCATTTGTCAATTACCTCCTTAAAAGTGGCTATACGATAGTACCGATCATTATCGGAACCGACGACCCGACTATCTGCAGAGAGATTGCAAAAGCACTTAAACCCTTTTTTATAGAGGAGAATCTTTTTGTGATTAGTACAGATTTTTCTCACTACCCCGGCTACAAAGATGCCAATGAGACAGATAGTATCACAAAGAGTGCAATATTAACCAACGACCCATCGAATCTGCTTAAAGCCCTTAAAGAGAACTATCAAAAGAGGATTAAGGGGCTCTCAACATCCCTTTGCGGTGCGAGTGCGGTACTTGTACTAATGTATATGACTGAGGCTAATCCAAAATTAAAATATAGCGCCATTGAGTACAAAAACTCCGGGGATAACAGCTACTACGGAGATAAAGAGAGAGTTGTAGGGTACTGGGCGATCACTGTTTGCGAAGAGCCTCTGGAGAGAAAATCTGTTAAAGAAACCGGAGATGAGCTGGAAGTAATCGGAGGCGAATTTGAATTATCTGCAGCAGGATTTGAAATATCTGCAGATGAAAAAGAGAGCTTGCTTTGGATTGCAAAGGAGTCTATTGATGTAACTGTTTTAAAAAGAGGCAAAAACAGAATTAGGGTTAAAGATACCTCAGGAGTGCTCTCGGCAACTTGCGGAGTCTTTGTAACACTGCACAAAAAAGGGCGATTAAGAGGGTGTATAGGAAGGATCGAGAGCAACATCCCCCTATATAAAGCTGTAGAGGAGGTGGCAGCACTATCGGCATATTACGACTCTCGCTTCCCTCCCGTTAGCCCCGAGGAGCTCAAAGATCTCGATATAGAGATTTCGGTTCTCTCACCACCTGTAAAAGTTAGAGAGATCTCCCAGATAAAACCGGGAGTACACGGCATTATCATAAGGCGAGATAACAGGTCGGGGGTATTTCTTCCACAGGTTGCAACCGAGACCGGATGGAGTCTTGAAGAGTACCTTGGACACTGCTCAAGGGATAAGGCCGGAATTGGATGGGATGGGTGGAAGAGTGCAGATATCTACATCTTTACCGCAACTCTCCTACAGTAAACTAACCCCAGACTCCGGCAACAGGCTCCCCGCAAAAACTGCAGGAGCCATTAGAGATGTTGTTTTCGATTACCCCGTATCCACTTCTATGCACAACAACTTTACCACACCCGTGACAAACTGTGCTCTCTCCATTAAGGGAGGGGTTATTGCCTACATAAACATATTTTAGACCTGCAGCTGAAGCAATTTGAGCTGCCTCTTTAAGTGTTGACTCCGGAGTGGGTTGAACATCTTGCAATTTATAGGTAGGAAAGAAACGGCTAAAGTGTATTGGGGTATCGATAAAACCGTTATGAGCCAACCATCTGCACATCTTCTCTACCATATCAGGCGAATCTGTCACTCCCGGAATAAGGAGATTTGTAATCTCCAGCCAAACTCCACTCTCCTTCAAAATCTTTAGCGAATTCAGAACAGGATCCAGAGATCCGCCGGTAAGAGTGCGGTAGATCTTATCATCAAAACATTTGAGGTCAATGTTTGCTGCATCAATAAAGCGGCACAACTCCTTTAGAGGCTTCTCATTGATGTATCCGTTAGAGACCATTGCTGTTCTAACACCTCTCTTTTTTGCAGATTGTGCTATCTCAAGCATATATTCATAAAAGACAGTCGGCTCGGTGTAGGTAAACGCTATTGCCGGCACACTCCTTTTCAAGGCCTCATCAACTACTGCATCCGGCGGGAGCCTGTAATTATCTGTTTCTAATGGAGATATTTGAGAGATAGTCCAGTTCTGGCAATTGAGACATCTAAGATTGCACCCTGCGGTAGCCAGTGATAAAATTTCGGTGCCCGGGAAAAAGTGAAACAACGGCTTCTTCTCAATTGGGTCTACCGATATGGAGCAAGGGTTTCCAAAGGCTGTTGTGTAAAGCACCCCATCAAGATTTATTCTTGTCCTGCAAATTCCGCTCTTTCCATCTCCTAATACACAACCGTGGGGGCATAAAGTACAACGAACAGCTCTGTTTTCCGGTGAATCTGAGCTATTTCCCGTACTCTCTTGAAAAGCTGCCGGGTGATTATCAAATTCCTTATAATTAGAATGTTTCACAAAAATTACTAATAGCTCAACTTTTTATCATATCCTATCATAAACAGAACCGACATTGCTATGCTGAACAGTATAATAAAACCTCCAAACAGGTAACCAATACTTGCCTCACCATCGAAAACATCATCGAGTAGTGCCAGCAAAAAATAGAGTGACCCTAGTAAAAAAACTATTCCTAAAATTTTGCTTATGATAATATTACGAAAAACAAGGTTTGCTATTAGAAGAAGCAAAACCCCTCCTGCAATGAGATTTACAGCTAGAACCGACGAAAAAAAAGTTTGAGTAAAAAAAATGACAATAAAAAAGATAGATGGCAGCCAAAGCAGCATAAGCAATTTTTTATCCGGTAATTTCATTGTTAATAGGTTATTTTCTGCTCAAAATTAGCTTATTACAAATATATCTCCAAATTTTTGTTAAAATTTGGAGATTTATTGTAGTCAATACAGATTAAAGTTTAGTCTCTTTCTCAATAAGCTCAGATAAAACCTTAGCCTCCTCCTCTGAATAACCCTGTTTCTGATAAATTATTTTTCCTGTTTTATTAACAAGCACATTGCTTGGAGGAGTAGTTATACGCGTGATATTTCCATTAACAGATGCAAGATAAGATCTTCTAGCCACCATAATAGGTGTTGTAGAGCCCGACCTATCAAAATTACCCGTAAGACCATATGTTGCCCTGACAACAAGGTTGTTTATAACCTCCGATTTGAAATACTTTTCGTTAGCAACATTCCAGTTCACAGTAAACCATTGCCTCTGGTAAATTTACCAATATCTCCTAACAATTTCCACACTGCCTCTCTACCTTCAAAGTTTAGTAATTCATTACGATAGTACTTATATTGCTTTTTGCGCGCTTCCAGCTCCGCTTCCAGTTGTGTAAATTTGTCGAGAATGTTTACTATTTCTTGTTGAACTGTGAGTGGGGGGATGGGGATTTGAAATTTAGAATATACTGAGATCCATTGACGGATATGGTCTTGTGCTTTGTAAACAATACAATTCATAGCATAAAACACAAATCGAAAGTTAATATCATTTATATTTTTGGGGGTCAAAATTTTCATTGCAAAAGATTTTACTTTAAAGTTAAAATCAACCCAATGAAAAGAAGTCGTAAAGTCATCAAAAATTATTACTGGGGTTTCTTCTTTTGCATCATATATGCCTGTTATTTCATCGGTATAACTAAGAATAAAAGATTGACCCGCAGTCAAAACAGGTGTTGAAAAACCATTCTCGTATTTAGTGCTTTCCACAATATACTTGGTTGGTTGCTCATAATCCAAAACCTCCCCTAATTCCTTATACTCCACCCCTTCGGGGCAAAGCTGTGGTATAAG
>CAYGOE010000005.1:0-88886 GCA_964351405.1 uncultured Muribaculaceae bacterium
CCGATTACCTCGTACATATCGTACGGTTTGTTAGGGCTGTCCGGGATAATCTCATTCAGAGAGTCGTCAAGTCTGTCTATAGGATCCGATGTGTGAACAATAGGGGCCTCTTCAAGATTGTTCTGAGGAAGATAGCCTAGAAGTTCGCGAATCACCTTGATCCCCTCCTCCTCACTCTCTACAGCAAAATGGGCAACACCACTTTTTGTTGAATGTACGCTTGCACCTCCAAGTTGTTCCTGAGTTACATCTTCTCCTGTTACCGTTTTAACAACTTTAGGCCCGGTAAGGAACATATAGCTGGTTCCTTTTGTCATAATATTGAAATCGGTAAGAGCGGGGGAGTAGACGGCTCCGCCGGCGCAAGGACCAAAGATTGCAGATATTTGTGGAACCACCCCTGATGCAAGGATATTTTTCTGGAAAATCTCTGCATATCCTGCAAGTGCATTTACACCCTCCTGAATTCTTGCACCACCTGAATCGTTTATACCGATTACCGGAGCACCCATCTTCATTGACTGATCCATTATTTTGCAGATTTTCATAGCAAAACTCTCAGAAAGAGAGCCGCCGAAAACAGTAAAATCCTGAGCAAATATATACACCAATCTACCCTCAATAGTACCATATCCTGTTATAACTCCATCTCCGAGGTACCTCATCTTCTCCATAGAGAAGTTTGTACAACGATGTGTTACAAACATATCAAACTCTTCAAAGCTTCCTTCATCAAGAAGCATAGCGATTCTTTCGCGGGCAGTGTATTTCCCTTTTTGGTGCTGTGCATCAATTCTTTTCTGACCACCACCCAAACGCGCCTTTTCGCGAAGTTGTATCAGCGCTTTAACCTGTTCCAGTTGTTGGCTCATTCTGATTTCTATTTTAAGATTTGTTTTCTGAAAAATTGTTTAAGAGGGGTTTTCGCACAGTTCGGTAAGGATTCCTCCTGTCGATTTTGGGTGCAGAAATGCGATACTAAGCCCCTCAGCTCCTTTGCGAGGTGCTTTGTCAATTAGCTGAACTCCTTTTTCGGAAAGTTCATCAAGGCTGTTTTGTAATCCTCCGGTTGTGGCAAAAGCAATGTGATGCACACCCTCACCCTTTTTTTCAATGAATTTACCTATCGGACCATCGGGATCTGTACTCTCCAATAACTCAATTTTTGTCTCTCCAATTTTAAAGAATGCGGTCTTAACTTTTTGGTCTGCGACCTCTTCGACTGCATAGCACTTAAGACCAAGCAACTCTTCATATAGAGGTATTGCACTATCTAAAGATTTAACGGCAATGCCGATGTGCTCAATATGCGATAGTTTCATTGTGAATAATTTATTGATTTAATGTTCATTTTATAAGAAGCATCAAAGATATAAAAATATAAATAGTATGCCAAATAAACTAACTATTTGAAACAAAAAATGCCCTTATGGGGCATTTTTGCTATGATTGGGAAACAATTAGGTCTCCATTGTGTGATATACGTTTTGAACGTCATCATCGTTTTCAAACCTATCTATAAGTTTTTCGATTTCTGTTTTAGCATCCCCATCCAGCTTTTTTAGCTCTGTATTAGGAATTCTCTCAAACCCCCCTGTAATAAGTTCAAATCCCTTCTCCTCTATAAACTTTTGAATTGCGCCGTATGATTCATAACTTCCGTAAATAACCAGCTCTTCATCCTCCATAAAAAGCTCTTCGGCTCCAAAGTCGATCATCTCAAGTTCCAGCTCCTCAAGATCAAGTTGTTGTAAACTTTTTACTTTAAAAACACATTTGTGTTCAAACATAAATTCAACGCTTCCACTGGTTCCGAGTGATCCCGAGAACTTATTGAAATAACTTCTGATATTGGCTACAGTACGAGTTGTATTATCTGTAGCTGTCTCAATTAAGAAGGCAATACCGTGTGGACCATACCCTTCATAAACCACCTCTTTGTATTCACTGTGATCTTTCTCAACAGCACGTTTGATAGCTCTTTCGATATTATCTTTGGGCATATTTTCCGAACGGGCAGTAGAGATCAGAGCCCTGAGTCTTGGGTTGTTATCGGGATCCGGTCCGCTGCCTTTGACAGCCATAGTTATCTCCTTTCCCAAACGCGTAAAAACACGGGACATACTGCCCCAACGTTTCATTTTACGCTCCTTTCTGAATTCAAATGCTCTTCCCATAAATAGAGTAATCTCTCCGGAAAAATTTCTGGTTACTGTTTTATCCTCGCAATATACTTATCGGCTTCGTAGCCCTCCATACTCTGAGGATACTTAACTTTAATTTCTTCATAAATTTTGATTGCTTCGGCCTTATTACCAAGCTCTTCTTGCATAATAGCAGCTTTTTGCAGATAACCTGCAGCAAAAACGTTGTCTGCGTGAGCAGCGGCCTTGAGGTAATAGCTAAGAGCCTCTTTGTTGTTCATAAGAGATGCATATGCGTCTCCGATGTTGCAAAGTGCTCTGGCTTGCATAATAGGATCATCTGATTTGTATTTTTTCAGATGTTTGATTGCCTGATCATAATTTCCAAGCTGAAGTTCGCTGATGCCGGCGTACAGATATACAGATCTTGCAGCTGTAGAGCCATATTCATCAATAATCTGATTAAAGCCCAAAGCATTACCGTCTCCGTTAAGGGCAAGTGCAAAAGAGTCTGCACGGAAAAATTGTTCGGCAACAAATGTTTGTGCAAGAGCCTCCTCTTTTAAGGGCTTACGATACAGTTGCTGATATGCAAACCCGATAGCAGAGATTACCAGAACAACAATTACAGAGTACAAAAGTGTATTCTTGTGCTTTTCGATAATTTGCTCGGTCTTGTTTAGAGCGTTCTCTACACTCTCTTCCGGATCTTGATGTTGAATTTTCTTTGACATTTCTACGATTTTTTAGCAGGGTGCAAAATTACAATATTTTATCTAATCTCAAATTATAAATCGATAAAAGTAGTAACTTTGTGAGCCAACCAGGTTGCAGATGTATTTAAAAAGGATAATAATCTCCGGATTTAAGAATATCTCCGAAGCAGATATTGAATTTTCGTCTAAGTTGAATTGTATTACGGGTATGAACGGCTCAGGCAAAACAAACCTTTTAGATGCAATTTACTACCTTTCTATGACCAAGAGTTACTTCTCAAACACAGATATACATACTATCGCCTATGACCGTGATATTTGCAGATTCTCCGGAGAGTATGCAAGGGATGACAACTCATTTGAGAACATCTCAATATCTATGGAGAGAGAGGGTTTAAAACACATTAAAAGAAACAGTAAAAGCTATAGCAGGATTTCTGAACATATTGGATTAATTCCTATTGTAATGGTCTCTCCTTATGATGCTTGTCTTATAAATGAGTCGTCAGAGGAGAGGAGGAGATTTATAAATTCAATTTTATCTCAGTTGGATAAGGAGTATCTGCGAAAAGTACAAACCTATAACCATCATCTCCTGCAGAGAAACAGATTACTAAAATCACAGGATCTTAATGAGGAGCTTATTGACACCTTCTCTCAAAGGATGTCTGTAAATGCCTCCTACATTTTCGCAAAAAGGGCAGAATTTGCAAATTTGTTAATGCCAATTGCAGACAAGTACTATAAAATGCTCTCCGGCGGAAAGGAGAATATTTCTATTGTATATAAATCTGATCTTCAGGAGGGTAGGCTGATGGAGTTGTTGAGTAGTTGCAGGAGTAGAGATATTGCACTTAAATACACCACCTGCGGAGTACACAGAGACGATCTTCAGTTTTATATGGATAACTATCCATACAGGATATCCGGCTCTCAGGGTCAACAGAAATCTTTTCTAATATCACTGAAACTTGCTCAGTTTGAAATAATGAGAGATATATATAAAAGAGCGCCTCTTCTATTACTTGATGATGTCTTTGATAAATTGGATATGGAGAGGGTAGAAGCACTTTTAAACCTGGTCTCCTCCAATTTTTTCGGGCAGATTTTTATTACCGACAGCAACAAAGTCAGAGTTGAGGCTATTCTCAATAAGATTAACGGAAGCACCTCTTCATTTGAAATTAAAAACGGTGTAGTTTTATGAGACGCGAGCGAGTTGTAAAAGTTGGAGAGCTTTTTCGGGATTTTTTAAAGAGCTCCGGTCTGGAAGACGGGATTCTCAGAATGAGAATTTTTGAAGCTTGGGATGAGGTTGTCGGGGCGAAGTATACCGATTACACTTTGGAGAAGTTCTTTAAAGAGGGAAGACTTTTTTGTAAAATATCATCATCTCCGGCAAGGAATCATCTCTTTATGGAGAGGCTCAATATTGTGAAAAAGATAAACGAAAAACTTGGTGAAGAAATTGTTAAAGTATTGATTTTAAAGTAGTGAGTACTAAATTTAATATAGTTGTAGATGCCGATATTCCCTTTATAGAGGGAATTCTTGAACCATATTGCATTGTACAATATCTTAAGGGTGAGCATATCGACACTACTGTAGTACACAATGCAGATGCTCTTATAATCAGAACCCGTACTAAGTGTGATTCCAGTTTGCTTGATAACAGTAGAGTTAAGGCGATATTCAGTGCAACCATAGGTTGCGACCATATCGATGCAGTCTACTGCAACAGAGCAGGAATAAGCATCTACAATGCAGCCGGATGCAATTCCCAAGGGGTCGTTCAATATGTTATTACCTCTCTGATTGCTATTGCCCAAAGGGAGGGTTTAGAGGCACTCCCAAAGTCAATTGGTATAGTAGGAGCGGGAAGTGTTGGAGAGAGACTGGCTGCTTTGACTCTTGAACTTGGGTTCAATGTATTTAGGTGTGACCCTCCCAAAAAAGAGAATCTGCTTAAAGGTCGCACCAATCCATCTTTTGGAGACTACAGGCTTTCGGTAGAGGACTATTATGATCTTGATATCACTCTAAAGAGTTGCGGAATTATCTCCTTGCACGTACCTCTTGATAAAACTACCGACAATATGTGCTCCACCGCTTTTTTCTCAAAAATGATTAACGGGGCAATATTTATAAACAGTAGCAGGGGTGAGGTGGTAGATGATGAAGTTTTAATTAGAGATAGAGGCTCTCTTGGCCCTGTTATTCTTGATGTTTGGAGAGACGAACCAAATATAAAGAGTGAGGTTTTGAAGATATCCAATATTGCCACTCCTCACATTGCAGGCTACTCTCTGGAGGGAAAGATAAATGCCACTCTTTTTACACTTCGTAACTTTGCCTGCCACTACTCAATCGAGAGTCTCTATGACTACTCAATTCCATTGCCCTCCTCCTCGGAAATTTCATTTGTTAAAAACCAGAAAATTAGCTCTATAGATAATGCAGCCGCACTGCTCCTCTCCTCCTTCCCGATATGGGATGAAGATAGAGTGCTGAGAGAGAGTCCGCATCTTTTTGAGCAGATTAGATTGAATTACAGATACAGAAGGGAGTTAACAAATAGAACTAAGGAGATTTTAAAAGAGTTACTCAACAACGGATGAACTACTAAATAGTATACTATGCTTTCAGAATTGGATTTAAAACAGATTGAGCAGAGGGGTGCAAGTGTGGATTATATCAAGAAACAGATAGCCTATTTTAAGAATGGATTTCCATATTTGGAAATTGTTGCTCCGGCTACCACTTTGAGAGGAATCAAAGTACTCTCTCGTAAAGATCAAAAAGAGGCATTAAAGAGATATAAGAGTTATAATGGGGAGCTTTGCAAGTTTGTTCCTGCTTCGGGGGCTGCAACGAGGATGTTTAAAGATCTTTACGAAGCATTAAGCACAATTGAAAAGGGCAACTCTATTCCGGAAGAGTCTCCTGCTCACAGATTCTTTGAGGATTTAAAAAAATTTCCTTTCTATAAAGAGCTTTCCAATTGTCCCGCTTTTAATATTGATAATCAAGAATCAATTCTACGATTACTTCTGATGCCAGAAGGTCTTGGCTACGGCTCAATGCCTAAAGGGCTAATCAAATTTCACAGATATGGTAAAAATGTCAGGACACCTTTTGAAGAGCATCTAGCCGAAGCATCAAAATATGCCAAAACTTGTGACGGAATTGCCAGAATGACGGTAACAGTCTCAAAAGAACACCTTTGCGGATTTGAGCAACTTCTTTTACAGGTACAACACGATTATGAGAGAATGTACGGATGTAAATTTGAGGTTACCTTTACTCAGCAAAAAACATCAACAGATACAATTGCTGTAGATATGGAGAACAGACCATTCAGAGGCGCAGACGGAAACCTCCTATTTAGGCCTGCCGGTCACGGAGCGCTAATTGAGAACTTAAATGAATTAGAGTCAGATATTGTAATAATAAAGAACATAGACAATATCTGCAGAGATGAGCACACCGGAGATACTATCCACTGGAAAAGAGTACTGATTGGTACATTAATCGGTCTGCAACTAAAAATAAATCAATATCTTAAATCTCTGGAGTGCAGTAAGGAGGAGAAATTATTCAAGGAGATAATAAACTTCTTTGAGAGCGAGTTTTCAATAGTTCTGCCACAAATACCAAAAGATATACTAAAGGAGTATCTTTGGGCTAAGCTGAATCGTCCTGTAAGAGTGTGTGGTATGGTCAAGAACCTGGGAGAACCGGGAGGGGGACCCTACATTGTAAAAGACGCTGACGGTGCAACATCATTGCAGATACTAGAGAGTGCGCAACTGAATATTCAAGATTTAAATGTAAAAGAGATGGTGGAGAGCTCTACACATTTCAACCCGGTAGATATTGTATGTTCGATCAAAAACTTTAGAGGCGATAAATTTAATCTGCATAAATATGTAGATTCCGAAACAGGTTTTATCTCCTATAAGAGTGCAGAGGGGAGACCGATTAAAGCACTTGAACTTCCCGGGTTATGGAACGGTGCAATGAGCCAATGGAATACACTATTTGTGGAGGTACCTGTGACCACCTTCTCTCCGGTTAAAACCATATTTGATCTTTTAAGAGTGGAGCATCAGTAAATCTCTCATTCAAGAGTTATTTCCTGATTTTCCGGAACTACACATATAATTCTGTGCAAATTGTTGAATAACAATAAGTAATGCTGTATTTGCAGCTAATATATACCATAGTAAAGTACCGTCATTAATAAATATCCCTTTTACTCTGTAGAGAAGGGGTTTTACTCCTAAATTTGAGTTAAAGAGTCGGAAATCTTCAATCGACAGATTGAAATAGTTGTTATTCAAATATAAAAATGAATAAAACAAGAGCGCAGAAGCACAAAGAGAGACAACAATTATCTGAATCGTTTCATCTCTTCTCTCTCTCCTTACCCTTTCTGAATCAATTTTTGAAGAGATCCTCCGGGCAAATGAGTGAGGGATAGATTTATCATTGATCTCAAATAGAAGATCTTTTAAAATTTCATCCTTTTTATCCATAACTTACCTCCATTTTTTCATCCACCATTTCACCCATTCTCTTTTTAATCCGGTGGAGTTTTACTTTTACGTTTGATTCTCTTATTCCTGTAATCTGAGCAATCTCCTTAATGCTTTTTTCGTGATTATAAAACAGTGCAATTAAAAACCTCTCAGATGGGTCAAGAGAGGAGAGCATCCTGTTTAGTAATTCAAATCTTTTCTCTCTTATATATGCCTCTTCTTCAGAGTTATCATAACAATAATTTGATAAGATTTGTGCACTATCAACAGGCACAAAGTTAACTTTTTTCAATCTGGTTTTTGAGATTGACATATTATAGGCAATCCTAAATAGCCAGGTTGAGAGCGAGGAGTCACCTCTGAATTTATTAAGAGAGAAAAATGCTTTTACAAAAACATCCTGAGCCACCTCCTCTGCGTCCTCTCTAGATGGTATCACACCTCTAATCACAGAGAGTACTCTTGGAGAGTATTCCTCTACAATAACCTTGTAAAGCTCCTGGTCTCCGTTACGGATTAACTCTATTATATGCAGCTCCTCTTCTCTTTTCATTCTGCTATTAGACGCAGCTCTAAACTAATGGTTACAAATCTGTAACCTTTTTTAAATTAAATCGTCAAATGAGCAAAACAAAATTACTTTTTAATTTTAAAATTTGACATAATGATGGAATTTATCTCAATTCCGGTTACATTCGGAATAGGCGCTTATGCGTTTTATAAACTTGTGGAGTTGTTTGCAAGAAAGAAAGAGAGAATAATGATTATTGAAAGACTCTCACAAATTAGCAGTACTAACATCGAGAATCTGGATATCTCAAGGATTTTTGGGGAAGGGAAAAACTTAAACAATAAATTTTTATCCTTAAGAATCGGTTCACTTCTTATGGGTTTGGGTTTTGGCCTTTTAGTCGGAATTGGAATAGCATATGGGATGTATGGCTCTTCCGGTTCACTTTCATATGAGACTATGCAATCTATGAGCGTTGTCTATGGAGCTTCGACTCTCTGTTTTGGAGGTGTTGGTCTTCTTTTAGGATTTATTGTCGAGTCTAAAATGTCTAAGAACAAGTAGAGATCTGTATTATGAAAAGAGGAAGACCGAATAATTTTTTAGTCTTCCTCTTTCTATATATTTAACGAACAATTATCCCAGCAGAATACCTGTTCCTCTTGTCCCGTTTTTAAACAGGTGGGAGTGATTTTTAGCCTCTCTCTTTTTCCAGTCGCCTTTGTGGTAAGCATAACTGATAATAAGAGGTACAACAGTTGTCGCTTCGGCGTACACCATCTGTTCGTGGGCAGTGTCTACCTTACCCCAGGAGTTAGCCTCCTTAAGGGTAGAAGATGAGCAGGCACCGTCTCGTACATCAGCAACAGTTATCTGAACAGCATATTTATGCATCGGAACGTCAAATCCCAAACACTCAGCACAAACGACTGTATCCTGAGCAAAGTTCTTAGGAACTCCTCCTCCAATCATAAAGAGACCGCTGCTCTTTGCGGACATCTTCACCTCAGTGAGCTCACGAAAATCTGCAACAGAGTCGATAGAGAGATATGGTTTCTCCTCTTTCATTCTCTCTACCTGATGCATAACCAATCCGAATCCTGCACTGCAGTCACTAAACGCCGGAACGAAAATCGGAACATTATGTTCGTAAGCTGTCTCGATTAAAGAGTTTTTCTTAACCGAATTGGAAGAGAGCCATTTCCCTATCTCATAAATAAACTCCCTGGATGAGTATGGTCTCGGCTCAAGAGAGTCTGCAATATTTTTTATTGTAGAATCACACAGCTGAAGCTCCTCTTCGTCTATGTATGTATCGTATATCCTGTCTATATAGTTACCTCTCAAATGAGTGTCATCTATAAACTGAGACCCTTTGTAGTGTTTAAAGCCAAGAGCCTCAAAAAAGTCCATATCAATAATAGATGCACCTGTAGCACATACCGCATCAATCATATTAAAGCGGATCATATCCACATAGGCCTGCATACATCCCCCCGCTGAGGTACTACCTGCAAGTATGAGCCAGTTAGTTGACTCTTTGTCGTTTATCATCATTTGCAAAATATCTGCAGCAGAGGCGGTATCTCTTGAGCTAAAAGACATATCGCGCATCGAATCTATTATGTAAGTAGAGTCAAATGCTGTTACATCGATGTGTTTGACAATATATTTCAGGAGCTCTCTCTTAGTTGGTTTCATCACGATATAATTTTCAGTTTTATATACAATTAATTTTGTGCAAAGATAGATATTTTAAATTAAGAACAAGTTTTTTACTATTTTTGTAGCTATTGAATCATAACAAATAATTACACTATGTTCGACAAAAAAACAATCAAGAGATTTAACACAATTGATACTCCCTTTTACTACTATGATTTATCGCTGTTAAGAAAAACTCTTGATTTGTATACTACAGAGCTAAGAAAATATAAGTTCCACGCACACTATGCATTTAAAGCAAATGCGAATTCAAAAATTCTGAATATCATTAAAGAGTATGGTCTGGGAGCAGATTGTGTTAGTGGAAACGAGGTCTCATTAGCTGTAAAATCTGGCTTTGACCCTAAAAAGGTTGTTTATGCCGGAGTTGGAAAGTCTGACAAAGAGATTGAAACTGCTCTTTCTGCTGATATTTTCTCCTTTAATTGTGAGTCAATTCCTGAAATTGAGGTTATAGACTCAATTGCAAATAAGATGGGAAAAACTGCCTCTATATCATTGAGGATTAATCCGGATATAGATGCTCATACTCATCGTTACATAACAACAGGGCGTTCTCAGGATAAATTCGGCATAAGTCATTGGATGTTTGACGATGTGCTGAGTGCCATTGCAAAGTGTTCCAATATTAAGCTATCCGGGCTCCATTTTCACGTAGGGTCACAGATAACTGACCTGAACGTCTTTGATATGTTGGCTACAAAGGTAAACGAGATCTCGGCCAATTTTAAGGATAAGGGTGTGAGAATAGAGAACTTGAATCTGGGAGGAGGACTTGGGATTGATTACAAAGATCCGGATTCTACCCCGATATCTGACTTTGCTGCCTATTTCTCCATCATTGATAAGAAATTAAAAAAAGAGCCATACCAACAGATACATTTTGAACCGGGAAGAGCCATAGTGGCACAGTGTGGCTCGCTTATAACAAGAGTTCTATATGTAAAGGTGGGAAAAGGAAGAAAATTTGCAATTCTGGATGCAGGTATGAATGACCTGATCAGGCCTGCCCTTTACCAGGCATCACATAAAGTAGATAATCTTGTATCTGCAGGAAGAAGTATGAGATACGACGTTGTCGGCCCGATTTGTGAATCCAGTGATCGCTTTGCAAAGAACCTTCTGCTTCCTGAGACTAAACGGGGTGATATAATAGCTATCAGATCTGCCGGTGCATATGGACAAGTTATGGCTATGAGATATAATCAAAAGGATTTGGCACCAGATTACTATTCCGAATAATTTTAAAAATCTAAAATACTATGGCAAGAGTCAGTTCTAAAGAGAGATATGTAACCAAGGTATATGACCTTTTTCGCAAAAAAGGTTTGAAACTCACAATGGATGATATTGCAGCCGAACTTAAACTTACTAAGAAGACACTTTACAATAATTTCAACTCTAAGGAGGAGTTAATGAGAACTGTTATGCAGTTCATAATTGAGGATATTGAATTCAAAATAAACCTCTCACTTAGTCAGGGGAAAAATGCAATTGAGGCACTGTTTCATACAAGCAGTATGATGAATAAGACACTGGAGCAGATAGGACCGCTTCTGCTTACAGATTCTTCAAGATACCTCCCCGACCTTAAGGTATTGGACCACTCAAACAGAGTAAGTTTCTATTCAAGAATAATATACGAAAATCTGGAGAGAGGTATGGCTGAGGGTCTATACAGAGTGGATCTGAATAAAGAGCTGACATCTCTCTTTTTTACATCTGCAATGGCAAAGATATACTCCTGGAACGGCTCATATATTTATCTGAAAGATCCATATCTTTTCCACTCCGAGCTTGTCAGATATCACCTTGAATCTGTTGTAAACGAAGATGGAAGAAAAATCCTAAGGTCATATATACAAAAATGACTATTTTTGCAGCCTAATTTTTTTTGAAATGTTTGAGAATTTAATAGACAGACTGGAGAGCTCCTTTAAACTCCTAAAGGGTGAGGGTAGAATTACCGAAATTAATGTTGCCGAAACTCTTAAAGAGATAAGAAAAGCACTTCTGGATGCAGATGTAAGCTATAAGATTGCAAAGAACTTTTGCGACGATGTTAAACAAAAAGCACTGGGCCAGGACGTTCTTAAGGCTGTAAGGCCGGGTCAGATGATGACCAAGATTGTTCACGACGAGCTCACTTTGCTTATGGGTAGCGAAGCGTCAGATATATCGATAAAAGGGAATCCCGGAATTGTTTTGGTTGCAGGTCTTCAAGGCTCCGGAAAGACCACCTTCAGCGGTAAACTAGCCTTAAACTGCAAAACAAAAAGGGGTCTCAAAACACTTTTGGTAGCGTGTGATGTATATCGTCCTGCTGCTATAGAGCAGCTAAAAATCCTGGGAAATCAGGTTGGAGTTGATGTATACAGCGAGGAGGGGGTAAAAGATCCTGTCAAAATTGCAAAGAGTGCCATTTCGAAGGCTAAACTTGAGGGTTACTCTCTTGTAATCATAGATACTGCCGGCCGACTTGCAATAGATGAGGAGATGATGCAGGAGATTTCAGCTGTAAAAAAAGCTGTTAACCCTACAGAGACTCTCTTTGTAGTTGACTCGATGACCGGTCAGGATGCAGTCGAGACTGCAAAAACATTCAATGAAAGACTTAATTTTGACGGAGTTGTTCTTACTAAACTGGATGGAGATACCAGAGGTGGAGCTGCACTCTCAATAAAGGCAGTAGTCAACAAACCGATTAAGTTTGTCTCATCCGGTGAGAAGATGGAGGCTCTGGATGTATTTCATCCTAAGAGGATTGCAGATAGAATACTGGGTATGGGAGACGTTGTCTCTTTAGTGGAGAAGGCGCAGGAGCAATTCAACGAAGAGGAGGCAAGAAAGATTCAGAAGAAGCTGGCCAAAGACCAGTTTACTTTGAGTGACTTTTTTAGCCAGGTTCAGCAGATAAAGAAGATGGGGAACATTAAGGATCTTGCGTCAATGATTCCAGGAATGGGTAAAATGCTTAAAGATGTTGAGATGGATAACTCAGCTTTTAAAAGTATAGAGGCTATAATCCAGTCAATGACACAAATTGAAAGAGATAACCCGGCAATTCTTAATGGAAGCAGGAGAAAGAGAATTGCAGATGGCAGTGGTACATCAATTGCCGAGATTAACAGACTTATCAAACAGTTTGACGATACCAAAAAGATGATGAAGAGTATGGCAGGTGGCGGAGCTGCAAAGGCAGCAAGAGCTATGGGATCACTCAGAAAAAGATAATTACAATAAAATTTGGACTATAGATATGATAATTTTAGATGGAAAAGGGACTGCAGATACAATTAAAGACGAAATTGCGCTACAAGTAGAGACTATTATCAAAAGAGGGGGTAAAAGACCCCATCTTGCTGCTATTCTTGTAGGAGACGATGGGGCTTCACAGACGTATGTCGGTCACAAAGAGAGGTCCTGCAAACAGGTGGGTTTTGATTCAACTCTTATCCGCTTCCCTGCAGAGATATCACAGGATCTACTTCTTGCGGAGATCTTGAAAATTAACAATAATCCAACAATAGATGGCCTGATTGTTCAGCTTCCTTTGCCAAAACATATTGATGAACAAAAAGTTATAGAAGCAATAGACCCTAATAAAGATGTAGATGGCTTCCATCCTGTAAATGTTGGAAAGATGCTCCTCGGGTTGCCAACTTTTATATCTGCAACACCTGCGGGCATTATAGAGTTGTTATCGAGATATAATATTGAGACATCCGGGAAACACTGTGTGATTATTGGAAGGAGTAATATAGTTGGAAGACCTATGGCAAACCTGCTTTCGCAAAAGTCAAACCCCGGAGACTGTACTGTTACTATGTGTCACAGCAGAACAAAAAACATTAAAGAGCACACTTTAAATGCAGATATCATTATTGCTGCACTTGGTATTCCGGAGTTTCTAAAGGGAGATATGGTAAAAGAGGGTGCAGTTGTTATTGATGTCGGTATAACAAGAGTTGAAGCCGATACTAAGAGCGGCTTCAAACTTGTTGGAGATGTAAAATTTGATGAGGTAGCACCTAAGTGCTCTTATATCACCCCGGTTCCCGGAGGAGTTGGCCCAATGACCATCATATCTCTGTTAAAGAATACCTTAATCGCATCAGGAAATTAATTGCCTGAGTTAACCCTTGACGTTTCATCTACATTACCGACCTTTCTCTGTTTTGAAGATTTACTCTGTCCAAACCGATAGGTAAATGTAAACGTGATTCTTTTGCTCTTATTTCTCTGAACAAACTCATAGTTTTTGAATACTTTATCAGAAAGAGAGATTCTGTTAAAATTTGTGCCAAAAATATCAGTGGCAAGGAGTGAGATTACTCCTTTGCTTTTAAGTATACCCTTTTTTACTCCAAGAGTAAAATCACTTTTAGGCATAATATTAAAGTAGCCGTATGGAGCTCCTGACTGGTAATACCCTGTAAACTCAATTTTGGTCTCTTTTGGCAGAATAACAGTTGCGCTGATGTTCCCTTGAGTAAAGATCACTTTTTTGGAGTAACTCTCATTTTTGCTTTCGATATAGGATACAAATATATTTCCGTTCATCATCAACCATTTAGCAACAGGATATTCCGTGATAGCAGCACTGGCTCCTAACATTTTCATTTGACCGAAGTTATCCCAACTTAAAAGTTTATCTCCACTCTCAGTGTCAAGACTTGGGGTTTGAACTATTGTTTTATTTGTCAACTGACCGTTTATCACAAAATTCAGATACTGAGATAATCCTAGGGAGAGACTAAGCTGTTGAGTATATTGAGGATCTAAATCCGGGTCACCTAAAGCAGAGCTTGTGGCATCAATGTAAAATCTTTGAGGGTTAAGTTGTTCGAAATTAGGCCTCTGAATTCTAAGTGTATAAGAAAGACCCCATCTTACTTTTTTATTTGGATTGTATCCCATAAAAAATGTAGGAAACAGATCCAGATAACTTTTTGTTGTCACCGTGTCAGCTGAAATCCAATCACCTTCCGATTGAGTTAATTCGGCTCTTAGTCCGCCCTTTAGACTTATTTTAGGATTAACTTGTTTTGAGAGAGTTACATATGCTGCACTTATATTTTCGGCATATTGAAATATTGTACTTTGGCTTAGGTTTGGTGTCCAGATATCATTTATGAGATCTGTTCTTACCAGATTGTTGTCTGTCCTGCTTTGAGCCCATTTAAAACCTGCCTCCAGTTTTACAATATCCTTTATACTCTGTTCGTAGTCTGCTTTAAATGAGATGATTTTTACACTTTGAGCAGAGTTTGTAAAGAAAATATCCGGAGACTTGCTCTCAAGTCCGGCTGGATTTGTATAGAAACTCCACTGTTTGCTATCCCTATCCATATCAAAATAGTTATAATCTCCATTAAATGTTACCTCTCTATTATCTTTAAAATAGTGTGTGTAATTGAGGTTTGCAGACAAATTGTCAAAACTGAGGTTATTCAAAATTTTTGTTGAGGCGTTTTGAACTAAAAGACCGGTTTGAAAGAACTGGCTTCCTGTATCGGTATCTGTTGAATCATTGAAATCTCTCAAAGACCCGCTTACAACAAATCCTATTGTATTCTTTTTGTTTAAAAACCAGTCATTTGAAAGTTTTAAGTTGTGTCCGCTATTGGTTCTCAAGAGCATAGTTTTACTGTTAACGATGCTACCGGATCCCATATCGGTAATAGTTTTAAATGAGTTAAAACCTTCGATGTATCTTGGATTATAGGTAAACGACAAGCTATTTTTCTCGGTTCTGTTATTAATCAGAAATGTAGCATCTGCAGCGTTATAATACTTATCGTATGAAGCTCCGCTATATGAGCCCTTCACAGAGCCGTTTATACCTTTTGCGAAGTTACGTTTGGTTCGGATATTGATAATTCCGCCGGATCCCTGAGCATCATATTTTGAAGAGGGGTGCGCTATAATCTCTATCTTATCAATTGTAGATCCGTCGGTTCCACTTAAAAGAGCTTCAAGATCACTGCCTGTTATGTTTGAAGGTCTGCCGTCAATCCATATCTGTACCTGGGAGCCGTTTAAAAGGATCTCTCCGGAAGGGTCGACACTTACACCCGGTGCTTTTCTGAGAATATCCAGTGCACTACTTCCGTGGGTAGCGACAGCTTCTGCAACATTCATTACAATTTTATCCAGTTTTTGCTCAATAACAGGCACTCTTACAGAAACTACGGCGCTTTTTAATGTTACAGCATCTTCCGAAAGTGCAATACTACCAAGGTTAATGCTACTATTATTTGCCAAAGGCTCAATTTTTAGAGTGGTATCACGAAACCCTATAAAAGATATTCTAACCCTACACTCACTATCAGTAGAGTTAACCAAACTAAAGCTTCCATCCTGTGCAGATATTGTACCGCTTAGTATAGTGTTATCTGCAGTTTGGATTACGACAGTCGCAAAAGAGAGGGGTTTACCATTCTCTTTTTCAATTATTTTACCATAAATGGTAAGATTGTTCTTTGAGTAGAGCGATGTGAAAAATGTTGCTGTCAAAAGTAAGAGGAGAAAAATCTTGCGTTGCATAGTAATTATATTTGTTTAGTAGTTTGTAAAGCATAATACTCTTTTCACACTAATAGACGAAACAATGAATAAAAAAGTTGCAACAATATATTATATTAGAGATTATTTATTTATGCATTTTTGATTATATTTGTAAATAATTGATATTGAGCTATAAATATGATACTTAAGTTTAAAAACTCCTTAGATTCTTCAAGAATCTTATTTTTAATCACTTCTATTTTACTTCTTCCAACATCTCTCTCCTCTCAATCTTTCAAAGCAGATACAATAAGGTTAAAGGAAAATTTACTTTTCCTCTCGAGTGATGCTCTAAAAGGTAGAGCGCCGGGTACAAATGAGGACTCTCTTGCAGCATCTTTTATATCTGATAAACTTAAAAGTGAAGGGTTTGCTCCTCTTATTGGTACTTCTCTTATGGTTCCATTCGATTTTATAATCCGCAGAGAGATTGAAGAGGGTTCTTCTATCTCTATTTCTGGTAAAAATCTTTTAGAGGATAAAGACTACTTTATATCTCCCATCTCACCATCAGCATCGATATCCGGAGAGATTGAGGCTATTGAAAAAAACTCTAATAGTTTAGTCAATAAAAGAGGAAAGATTGCGCTTATAAAATCAGATCCGGATTCTGTGCAATTATTCACAACCCCTATCTCTCAACAAGGGTATGAAGGGTTGCTTTTTTATAACGACAATGAGATAAATCCTTTAAAAAGCGTAAGATCATCTGGGGTGTCAATTCCGGTAGTGGGTATCTCTAAGGAGCTTGCAAGTTTTATACTATCTGAAAAGAACTTAATCTGCAATATAGAGAGTAGGATAGATATCGTAAAGGGAAGATCATTTAATGTTTTGGCTGTTAAACCAGGGCCTGATAAGAGCAGATACATACTTGCCGGAGCGCACTATGATCATCTGGGTTTTGGAGGCAAAGGGAGCGGAAGTATGTATAAGAATGAAGGAGAGATACATAACGGAGCTGACGATAATGGTAGTGGAGTAGTATCAGTTATTGAAATGGGAAGAGTTATATCTGAAAGGATAGATAGTAATCCAAACTCTAACCACTCTTATGGTATTGCTATAGCCGCATTTGGAGCTGAGGAGAGAGGACTTATAGGCTCTAGAATAGTTGCAGATACCCTCACCTCGTTAAACTTACTTCCCGCCTTGATGATTAACCTTGATATGGTAGGGAGAATGAAAGATAAACGAGTCCAGGCAGGGGGAGCAGGCACTTTTTTAGGAGCTGACTCTATATTATTGTCTGTTAACAAGGAGCATAACCTGAATCTTACTGTTACCAAAGATGGATATGGCCCCTCCGACCACGCCTCTTTCTATACAAAAGGTGTTCCTGTACTCTACTTTACAACCGGTGTTCATAAGGAGTACCATACACCATCAGATGATTTGGATCTGATAAATTTTGCAGGCCTTAAAATGGTTACGGACTTTATATCTGATATTGTATATAGCATCTCTGAGAAGGGATTTGTCCCTGTTTATCAAAAGTCAGAAGCGCCGGTTTCTGGTGCCAGAAGATCTTTTAAGGTGACACTAGGAGTAATACCCGATTTTACCTATGAAAAAGGGGACGGGTTTAGGGTTGGTTCCGTTACCGATGGAAGACCTGCCCAGATAGCCGGTATGAAAGAGGGTGATATTATAACAAATATGAATTCAAAAAAAATAAACAACATTTACGACTATATGTCTGTTCTTGGTGATTTAAAGCAAGGTTCTCAAGTTCAAGTGATAGTAAGAAGAGAGTTGTCTGAAATAACCTTGCAGATTGATTTGTAGAATTATCCCTGCTATATTTAAAACAACTACCGTGATATATATATTTATTATTAGCAATTTAAACATATATTTATGAAAAAAATCCTGTTTTGGTTCCTTGCGATTATAATAACAATCATAGCAGTTATATACCAGAGATTAACCGGCCCAACAAATCCGAAAAGGGTAAAATTCTCTATTGAGAACATTGATTACAGAGCAAAATTTCCCAGAACTTCAGAGACATTGGTTACCATTAGTGAGGCACTTGAGAGGGATATTCGAGAGAGGTACTCAAAACTTGAATTTAAAATAACTCCTTTAATCCCGGATAATTTTACCATTAAAATTCTCTATAAAAGGTATCCCGGAGGTGACACACTTAAACAAATCCAGACACAAAATAACAAAGGTGTTTACTCATTTGAATTCCCTTCACAGCCTCCTGCCGGAAAATTAATCTACTACCCCGTAGTGGTTAAGGATGGTAACGAATTGGTTCTTTGCGAAGAGGAGGGTATAATTATAAGATTTAAATCTCCTGTTCCATTCTTTGTCCTTTTACCCCATATATTATTGATGTTTATTGCTTTGCTTCTAGCAAACTACTCAGGAATAACGGCCCTCTTCTTTTATGAAAAATCTCTTAGGGCCGGTTATCTTGTGATTATTACATTAGGGACTGGAGGACTAATTTTAGGGCCTATTGTCCAGAAGTATGCATTTGGAGCTTTCTGGACAGGATGGCCTTTAGGAGAAGACATTACTGACAATAAGACACTTTTCGCATTTTTCATTTGGGTGACGGCACTTATCCTTAACAGATACAAACCACGCAAATATCTTCTGATATTGGCTGCTGTTATTACTCTGGTGATATACAGTATTCCTCACAGCACTGCAGGGAGTGAGTATGATTATGAAAAGAGAGCAGTCGTGACAGGAAGATAAAGCAGACAGCTCCGATATTGTATATAATGTTTAATATTTGTATGCGTCCGGACGGTCTATATCTTCGTTGCTAGTTTTTGTTTTTGTGAGTGACCTCCAGACATAAATTACATACCCAATTACAACAGGGATAAACAATGAGGCATAGGCCATAACTTTTAGAGTAAACTCACTCGAAGAGCTGTTATAAAGTGTAAGTGATTGTTGAATATCTACATTCGAAACAAAAAATGCGGTATTGTTAAATGCTGCACAAATAAGTATACTCCACACAGCCAGGACTACACCTCCCCCTGTAAGAAAAAAACTGTTTTTACCCTTTAAGAAGAGTGCAGTTCCAATGCCCGCTAAAACAAGCACAATCCCGATTACAAGCATTATGGCAGGCCATATTAACTCTACCATATTGAAAAAATACTTATACCTGACACCGGAGATAAGTCCGTTTTCCGGACTAACTGAATACCCTGTCATTGTAAACAGTGCAGCCAGCAAAGAAACAAAACAAAGCACAAATGCAACCCCTGTTACTTTTAGCTGAATCATTGCTTTTTTAACAAGGGAGTCAAGGTCTATCTGTTTAATTACATAGAGGAGACCCAGGGTTCTGGCTGCCAAATAGACAACAATGCCCATTAAGAGGTTAAAAGGCACTGCAATAGCATCCAATCCGTGCCATCCGTTTGTCCAGTATGAGATGACAGGGTTGGCAATATTGGTGATACTCATCTTATTCATTACAAAAGAACCACCGGTGAAAAATGTACCTACCGCGACTCCTATTAAAATTGTACCAAGCAGACCGTTAAAAAACAGAAAGATCTCGTAGCTTTTTGCTCCAAGTAGATTTCCGGCCTTACCTCTGTATTCGAATGAGACTGCCTGGATTACGAAAAGAAAGAGGATTGCCATCCAGAGCCAGTATGCACACCCGAAACTTGTTGAATAGTAGAGAGGAAATGAGGCAAAAATAGCACCTCCGAATGTTACAAGAGTCGTAAAAGTGAGCTCCCATCTATGACCGAGTGCGTTGATGAGAAGCGTCTTCTCATTTTTGCTTTTTACTATTCCAAATAGAAGAGATTGTCCTCCCTGAACAAACATTAGAAAAACCAGAATTGCACCAAGCAGAGAGACTAGCAGCCACCAGTAATGTTGAAGAAAATATAGCATAACAAATATTTTTAGTGTTTAAATATATGAAATCAGGCAGATGGCCCTTTTTTAATTACTTTAAATAGAATGGTTATCTCTGCTGCCAGTAGTACAGAGAAGAGAACAAAGAACATAATTGTAGTTGTGGCTACAGATGATGTACTCACTCCCGAGAGTGATGCCCCTGTTGTCAAGAGATCCTGTATAGTCCAGGGTTGTCTTCCCACTTCGGCAACAACCCATCCGGCCTGTGAACAGATATATACCAGTGGAATACTTACGATTGAAAGGTATAGGAACCATCTATTTCTAGAGAGAACTCCTTTCCTCTCCATATAAATTGCAAGAGTCAGAAATGCTATGAAGAAGCCACCAAGAATAACCATAATCCGGAATGCATAGAAGGTAAGAGGTACATTTGGAACTACGTCGGTAGGTTTCTCAATGAAACCATATCCGAAATGAGAGAAATTCTCTTTAAGATCTCCCAGAGCAAGGGCTTTACCCTCTTCATCTCCTGCCTCTTTAGCTTTGTGATATAGTGCAAGTGCATCAATTGCAACTTTACCTCGGATCATTCTCTCTCTAACAGGCAGAGCTACCTTTTCAGCTCCGGTTTCATCGATATATGAATAACCTCCCTGTATGATATCCTCTATTCCCGGAACAAAAGTGTTCAATTTCCTGTCAACTAAAAGAGATAGCCCCTTAGGAATAGAGATGTTAAACAGATAAGGTTTTTCCAGAGCGTACCCAAGAGAGTCACTCTCCAGACGAGTTATAGTCTTATCCGGGTTTAGGATGCCGAATGCAACAATAGGTGTCCCGGGTTTACTAATATATAGCCCCTCCATTGCTGCTAGTTTCATCGGCTGTTTTTTTGCAACGTGGTACGCAGATCCGTCCCCTGACAATATCAAAACGACTAGAGAGATAAGCCCGAAAACAGCTGCAATACGTATGCTTTTACGTGCAAACTCCTCCTCTCTTTTCCTGAGAAGATACCACGAGGAGATTCCAACTACCACAACTCCACCCAGAACAAAACAGTTAGATACTGTGTGTATAAATTTATTTAGTGCTACCGGCGAAAGGGCTATTGCCCAGAAGTCTACCATTTCGTTTCTCGCTGTATCCGGGTTGAATTCCATCCCTACAGGATATTGCATCCAAGCGTTGGCAACCAGTATCCAATGAGCGCTTATAATTGTTCCGACGGCAACAAGCCAGGTTGAGAGCAGGTGTACTCCCTTACTCACTTTGTTCCATCCGAAAAACATAATTGCAAAGAAAGTGCTCTCCAGAAAGAAGGCAAATATCCCCTCTATTGCCAGCGGAGCACCAAAAATATCACCAACAAACCAAGAGTAGTTACTCCAGTTAGTACCAAATTGAAATTCAAGAATAATCCCGGTTGCAACACCTATCGCAAAATTAATTGCAAAGATCTTCATCCAGAATTTTACAGTCCTCTTCCAGAACTCATTTCCCGTTCTCACATAATATGTCTCCATAATGGCAATGATGATACCAAGACCAATAGTCAATGGGACAAATATCCAGTGATACATAGCCGTAAGGGCAAACTGAAGTCTGGAAAGACCTAGTAATGAAGCTAAAAACATAGTAATTATAATTTAGTTAGTTTAGGTCTCTGTTAATTGGTAAGCTTCTCTATCACGTGTTTTGACTTCTCCTCCGGAGTAGAGTATACTCCCAACTCTCTTTTAAAGAAAAAGAGTTTAAGAACAAAAAAAATAATAAAAAGTTTTATCAGGATAATAGTCCATAAAGTCTTTCCAAGAGTCATACTCCTGAAGCCTTCATAGTAGAACAACCAAATGCGCTGTACAAGTGGCCTCTTCATAGAAATTTTTTACTAAGATAGCACAAATTTAAAATTTGAGACAGGTTTGCTTTAAATATTATTATGATATTGTATATTTGTAAAAAAACAGACATTATATGGAACGTAGAAATTTTATCAAAACTGCAATTCTGGGAGGAATTGCAGGTGCCGTTCAGCTAAAAAGCAATGAACTTTTTGCAGGAGAAAAAATGAGTATATCAAGCTCAAATGATTTGGTTGCCGTAATGGGTGGTGAACCTGCTGAGATGTACAAGAAAGGGATTGCAGCAATGGGAGGCATTTCAAAATATGTTAAAAAGGGTCAGAAGGTTGTAGTTAAGCCCAATATAGGTTGGGATAAGCGTCCTGAATTTGCAGCAAATACAAATCCTGAACTAATTGGTGAAATCGTTAAAGACTGTTTTGCAGCAGGCGCTGCTGAGGTAATTGTATTTGACCACACTTGCGACGAATGGCAGTCTTGTTATAAAAACAGTGGTATCGAAGCAGCCGCAAAAGCTGCCGGTGCTAAGCTAGGCTTTGCCCACGACGAGAAGTATTATGAATCGGTTCCTCTTCCTAAGGGGGTAAGACTAAAAGAGATTAAAATTCACGAGTCAATCATAGATTGCGATGTGTGGATAAATGTTCCGATACTTAAAAACCACGGTGGTGCGAGAATGACCATAGCTTTGAAAAACTATATGGGCATAGTGTGGGACAGAAGATTCTGGCACTCAAACGATCTTCAACAGTGTATTGCAGACTGCGCAACATATCCTAAGGTGCCGGTTTTAAACATTGTTGATGCTTACAGAATTATGACTCAAAACGGACCAAAAGGTAAAAGTATTGAAGATGTTCAAAATCCTAAAGCTCTCTTTATCTCTGCAGATATAGTTGCAGTCGACACTGCTGCTGTTCGCTTTTTCAACCAGTTTCGGGAGATGAAGCTGGAGGAGGTGAGTCATATCGGAATAGCGGAGAAGATGAAGATAGGAACAACTGATATTGATAATCTTAAAGTTGAGAGAATCAAAATAGGATAAAAATATGAACTATAAAATTTTAAAATGGGTGAGAGTTACTGTTTCACTCATTTTTATAATTGGCATTACTGCAGCCTTTATCTTTTTTGTGAATAGAGAGAGTATCCTCTTTTCGCATTTTTTGAAAATTCAATTTGTCCCCTCTTTACTGGGAATCTTTTCCGGAGGTGCTTCAGTTTTTGTGATTTTAATAGTTCTAACCTCTCTTTTTGGCAGGATCTATTGCTCAACTCTCTGTCCGTTAGGTACTTTTCAGGACATTACCACAAGGGCTGCAAATCTCTTTAAGTCAAATAAAAACAGGAGATTTAATTACGATAAACCAAAAAACTGGATCAGATACACGATTTTAAGTATAGTTGCAATCTTCTTTATTGGAGGAGTTACAACTCCTATTGTCTGGCTAGACCCATACTCAAATTGGGGCAGGGTGTCAAATGAGATAATAAACAGATTTGAACAACTCATCCACAATGCTCTTTCAAACATCTTTCCAGAGACAATATTTTTTAGAAGCTATGCACATTTTGCTATCGGATCATTTATATTCGCTCTGCTCTTTATATTTGCCGTAATAATTTTCAGCTCTTTGAGAGGGAGACTTTACTGCAATACAATTTGTCCCGTGGGTACTCTTCTTGGGATGCTCTCTAAAATTTCAATCTTTAAACCTAAGATAGATGGCTCTAAGTGCAACAAATGCAGTTTATGTGTTTTAAACTGTAAAAGTCAGTGTATTGACCTTGATGCCCAGAGTGTAGACGAAAGTAGATGTGTATCGTGCCTTAATTGTATGCAGGTTTGCAAAAGAACAGCTATCAGTTATCAGATTTTCTGGGGAGATATAGAGGGTAAAAAAAGTGAAAAGACGGAGCCGATCTCAAATGAAAGAAGGAAGGCACTTATAGCTATGGGTCTAGTAGGAACAGCTTTGGCCGCAAAGGCAATAAACTTTAAACCTCTGCTCTCTTCAAAACCTAAAATAACCGGAATAGCACCGCCTGGTGCGGTAAGTATAGATCATCTAAAGAGAAACTGCACTGCTTGTTATGCCTGCGTCTCAGCCTGCCCAAATAACATTATTCAACCGGCTGCAATGGAGTATGGATTGGACGGAGTGCTTTTGCCTGTACTCAGTTTTAAACATCATTTCTGTGGATATGAGTGTAATATGTGTACTATTGTTTGCCCTAATGATGCTTTAAAGCCGATGAGTGTAGAGGATAAACAGCTGTCTCAGATTGGAGAGGCACAATTCTTCCTTGAGAAATGTATAGTTCATACAGATGGAACAGATTGTGGTGCCTGTGACGAGCATTGTCCTACCAAAGCAATAACTATGGTCCCTTATGGTGATGGCTCACTATATATACCAAGCCTAAATGTAGATTTATGTATTGGGTGTGGCGGCTGCGAGTATATTTGTCCTGCTATACCGGAGAGAGCAATGTTAATATATGCCAAAAACATTCACGGTCTGGCTCTTAAGCCAACTGAAGATAAACAGGAGAGGATTAAGGTAGATAATTTTGGTTTTTAATTACAATCATTATAAAGCTGGGGTCTGAGTCTCTTTGTTCTCTGAGCAGATTCTGACTCCTGCCACTCTTTTATCAATTTAGGATTACCGCTTAACAGAACATCGGGAACTCTCCATCCATTAAACTCAGCCGGTCGGGTGTATATTGGTGGGGCTAGAAGATCATCTTGAAAAGAGTCACTTAAAGCAGATGTCTCATCGGAAATAGCACCTGGAATAAGTCGGATTATTGAGTCACAAAGAATTGCAGCAGGAAGCTCTCCTCCGCTCAGTACATAGTTGCCTATTGATATTTCTCTTGTAATCAGATGCTCACGGATGCGATGATCGATACCCTTATAGTGACCGCAAAGTAGTATAATATTACTTTTACAAGAGAGCATATTACACGTCGCCTGATCCAGTATATTTCCGTCAGGGCTGAGGTATATAATCTCGTCGTAATCACGCTCTTTTTTCAATTTTGAGATAATCTTGAAGATAGGTTCAATCATAAGCACCATTCCCGCATCTCCCCCGAAAGGGTAGTCATCAACCTGATGATATCTCCCTTTGCCATATTCTCGAATATCGTGAATGGTTATCTCAACAAGAGCATTATCTCTTGCCCTTTTAACAATCGAGTAATTAAGCGGACTTTCAAGCAGTTCAGGGACAACAGTAAGGATATCTATACGTATCATAGTGCAAATTTACATAAATCACAACGTTAGCAAACTTTTTTTGTATATTTGCAAGTTATTAACCATTTTTTGCCTGTAAATATGACCCAAGAAATCAACAACTCTGCTTCACAAGAGCAATTCGAGGAGATTAAAACCCTTGAAAATACGACAAATACAGATCCGGAAACCATCAATACGGATTTTTCAGAGTTAAGCCTTAAAGAGATTATCCAGAACTTTCAGGATCTGCTTGAGAGAAAGGATCAGCACGAGATGTACAAATTTGCTGACTCTATCAAGGCTGCATTTTACAAAACTTTGAAAAAAGAGAAAATTGCTGCTGGAATGACTCTTCATTTACAAGATGAGAAGGAGGAGGAGGAGAGTGGAGAGGATAACATCGTATCGAGCAACCCGTTTGCAGAGTTGGAGAGAGGTTTTAAAGAGTTGTATAACAGATATAAAATTGAGAGAACCTCTTTTTTGCAGGTTTTAGAGAGAAACAAAGAGGATAATTTCAGGCAGAAAAACGAGATTATTGATGAGCTTAAGGGATTACTTGACAAACAGGAAGATCTTCAGCACACTTTCCCCTCTTTTCGTGAGCTTCAGAACAGATGGAAAATGGTTGGCCCTGTACCGCAGGCAAATAGTAAGGACCTTTGGGATACTTACCAGTTTCTTATCGAAAAATTCTACGATTTTGTCAAGATAAACAATGAACTTAGAGATCTTGACCTTAAAAAAAATCTGGAGATTAAAACTGATTTGTGTGAAAAGGCAGAGCAGCTTATGAATGAACCGAATGTTGTTCAGGCCTTCAGGAAATTACAGAAGTATCACGAAGAGTGGAGAGAGCTTGGCCCAGTACCTAAGGAGTTGAGAGAAGAGATCTGGAATAGATTCAAGCTCGCTACATCAAATATTAACAAAAGACAGCAAGATCATTTTGAGGGTCTTAAAGAGGATCAGAAATTAAATTTGGATCTAAAAACCTCAATATGTGAACGTGCAGAGGCTATAGCTGCTACCGAGGGAGACAACAGAGATTGGAATGCTCTTTCAAAATCAATGGAGAACCTCCAGATTGAGTGGAAAGGAATTGGTTTTGCCTCTAAAAAAGATAATCAGAGGATTTACGATAGATTCAGAGCAGCTTGTGATAAGTTTTACAATGCAAAAAGAGACTACTACTCGAACTTCAAAATGGTTATGCAAGATAACCTGGATAAAAAACTGGCGTTGTGTGAGCAGGCAGAGGCACTAAGAGGTAGCGAAGATTGGAAAAAGACAACAGATCAGCTTATTGCTATGCAAAAAAGGTGGAAGGAGATAGGTCCGGTTGCCAGAAAACAATCTGATTTAGTCTGGAAAAGGTTTAGAGCTGCCTGTGATCTATTCTTTGAAAATAAAGCAAAACACTTCTCTAATGTGGAGGAGAGTTACGACGATAACCTAAAAAAGAAACAGGATCTCATTGATGAGATAAATACATTTAAGCCTGAGAGTAAATCTTCAGAGAATCTTGAAGCTCTAAAAGATTTTCAACAAAGATGGAATGAGATAGGCTATGTTCCTCTTAAAGATAAAGAGAGAATACAGGCTGCATACAGACACGCAGTTGATGTAAAATTCTCAGACGTTCGCAGCAGCGACAACGAAAACAAGCTTGTAAGATTCAGAAAGCACATTAAAGAGCTTCAGAGCTCTAACAAAGGTGACAGGGGAATCAAGGTTGAACGAGATAAATTACTTCAGAAATTTAGACAACTGGAACAGGATATTGCACTTTTGGAAAACAACAAAGGATTCTTTGCAAAATCCAAAAATGCTGACTCAATTTTCATTGATATTGATAAGAAGATCTCAATTGCAAGAGAGGAGCTAGTGCAGATAGAGGAGAAGATTAAGTTAATAGACAAACAATACGAATAGGTTTATTATGAACAAAAATTCGATACTTGGGTTTGTACTTATAGGAGCCATTTTAATTGGATTCAGCTGGTATAATTCAAAAATTTTCAAAGAGCAGGAGAGAGAGAGGGCCAAAACAGACTCAATAGCCAGAGTTGAGGCTTTGAGGGTTGCCCAAGAACTTGCTAAAACCACCCCTCCGATAAACGCTGATAGCGCTTCTCTACCTGTTGCAGATGCAATAACTGCGGATAGAACCAACACAATGTATAAGGACACTCTCTTAAGCGCCGCAAGTATTGCAGCAGATGAGAGAAAAGTTCTTGAGAACAGGTTCGTTAAGATTGAGTTCTCAAATATTGGTGCCCAGCCAAAGAGTGTTCAGATTAAGGAGTATAAGACATATGACAGTCTTGAACTTATGCTTTTTAAAGAGAAGGGGAGCAATCTCTCCCTTAACTTCTTTACTAATCAACAAATATCCACATCAAATTTTGGATTTAATCTCTACTCATCTGACGATACATCACTTGTTTACCGACTTTACATAGACCAAGATTCATTTGTTGAATTTAAGTACACTCTTCCTGCAGAGAGTTATATGATGGATTTCAACATCAGATTGGTTGATATGAATAGACATATACCAAGAAATATCTCATTTTTGGATATTGAATGGGGTATTGATATGCCAAGGCAGGAGAAGGGTTATGACAATGAAAAGAACTACTCGACAATTGTTTATAAATTTCCTAATTCAAAATCGGTAGAAGATCTTGGACTAAGAAAGGATAACGCTACAGAAGAGATCAGAACCAAAGTAAACTGGTTTGCTTTTCAGCAGCAGTTCTTCTCTGCAATTATGGTTGCAAAGGAGAACTTCAACAGCGGTATTCTCTCTTATGTGGTATATCCTGAGGGTGACCCGGACAATAATCTTATGCGTTGTAACGCTATAGTGCAGGTTCCTTACTTAGACTCACCTGAGATCAACATTCCCCTTGAGTTTTACTACGGGCCAAACCATTTCAAGACCCTTAAATCTTACGACAACGGATTTGAGAAGATAGTTCCTCTTGGAGGATGGATTATAGGATGGATCAACAGATATATTGTAATTCTTGTCTTTGATTTTCTAAGCAGGTTTATCACAAACTATGGTTTAATAATATTTTTACTCACCATACTCATAAAAATTGTTATATCTCCTTTAACCCTTAAGTCCTATATGTCATCTGCAAAGATGAAGGTTCTAAAGCCGGAGATAGATAAAATCAACGCAAAATATCCGAAGAGTGAAGACTCTATGAAGAAACAGCAGGAGGTGATGGCACTTTACAGTAAAACAGGCGTAAGTATGTTTGGAGGATGCCTGCCAATGCTTTTGCAGTTCCCTATACTTTTTGCTATGTTCCGCTTTTTCCCGGCATCTTTTGAATTAAGGCAGGAGAGCTTCCTTTGGGCAGAAGACTTAAGCGCATATGATTCGGTATTGTCGCTGCCCTTTACAATTCCTCTTTACGGAGATCACGTCTCCCTGTTTGCAATTCTGATGGCCGTCTCAATGTATTTTTACTCCAGGATGAATATAGATCAGATGAGTGCAGGGCCTCAGATGGCTGGAATGAAATATATGTCACTCTACTTTATGCCTCTATTCCTTCTGGTGTTATGTAATAATTTTTCAAGTGGTTTGAGTTACTACTATATGTTGTCAAATGTGATAACAATAGGTCAAACTTGGCTTATTCGAAAATATTTTGTTGACGAAGAGAAGATCTATGCAAAATTACAGGAGAAGGCAGCAACTCCTAAAAAGAAATCTAAATTCCAGGAGAGGCTTGATAATGCATACAGAGTCCAACAACAACAAGCAAAAAATAAAAGATAGTAGGATTGAATCATTAAGATGATATCTAAAGAGTCCCTTATAAGATTACAACAGGATCTGCCGCCAAATGTAAAGTTGGTGGCAGTTTCTAAATTTAAGCCTAAAGAAGATATTCTCCAGGCATACAACCTGGGTGTGAGAGATTTTGCCGAAAACAGGCCGCAAGAGTTAAGTCGCAAGATGGGGGTATTGCCGAATGATATAAGATGGCACTTCATTGGACACCTTCAAACAAATAAGATTAAATACATTATTGAAAAAGTTTCTCTTATTCATTCCGTAGACTCACTGAACCTTTTAAAAGAGATTGATAAGGAGGCAGGTAAAAAAGGTGTTGTTGTAAATATTCTTTTACAAGTTTATATCTCAAGCGAGTCGACAAAACAGGGTCTTTCCAGAGAAGAGCTATTTGATGCTGTCGCTATAAGGGGGCAGTTTAACAATATAATAATTTGTGGACTTATGGGGATGGCCTCTTTTACAGATGATTCTAACCTTATAAAGGAGGAGTTCTCATATCTTAACACACTTTTTAACGATTTAAAAATAAACTATTTTAGTGAGAGTCTCCAGTTTTGCGAATTGTCTATGGGGATGTCATCGGACTATAAAATAGCTCTTCAGTACGGAAGCACAATTGTAAGAGTTGGCTCACTTATATTTGGAAGCAGGCAATAAATCTACTGTATTATTACCAATTAATCGGTTCTCTCCCTTGCGAGATTAAAATATTATTGGTTGCAGAGAAGTGGCGGCATCCGAAAAAAGCGCCCCGTGCTAATGGAGATGGGTGCGCTGCCTCAAGAATAAAGTGTTTGCCTGAGTCAATCAGATCTTTTTTTGATTTTGCAAAATTTCCCCAAAGCATAAATATAATTCCGCTTCTCTCATTTGAGAGGTAACGGATAACTGCATCGGTAAATTCTATCCACCCGATTTTACTATGAGATGCGGCCTCACCTGCTCTTACAGTCAATACAGCATTTAGCAAAAAAACACCTTGATTTGCCCATCTCTGCAGATTTCCGGACTTTGGCGGAGCTACTCCCACATCAGACTCGATCTCTTTGAAAATATTTTGCAAAGAGGGTGGGAGTGGAGTACCATCAGTCACCGAAAAAGATAGCCCGTGAGCTTGTCCTCTTCCGTGATATGGATCCTGTCCAAGAATTACTGCCTTTACTTTTTCAAAGGGGGTAGAGTTGAATGCATTGAAGATATTAGATCCTTTTGGATATATAGTAACTCCGGAATTTTTCTCATCTCTTATACTTTGAGTAAGTCGTATAAAATACTCCTTCTCAAACTCATCTTTGAGTATACTCTTCCAAGAGCTCTCAATTACTACATCCATATCAGAAAATAAATTCTATTACATCGGAAATAGAACTCATATATTTAAATGTAAGACCTTTGAGATAGATCTCTTTAATCTCCTTTACATCCTTTTCATTGTCTGCAGGTAAAATAACACTCTTTATGCCTGCCCTTTTGGCAGCAAGGATCTTCTCTTTTATTCCTCCCACAGGAAGTAATTTGCCCCTTAGAGTAATCTCACCGGTCATAGCAATTCCGCTTTTCACCCTACTCTTCATATAAGCAGATGCCATCGCGCTAACCATTGTGATTCCGGCAGAGGGGCCATCCTTTGGAATTGCCCCTTCGGGAACGTGAATGTGAATATCTTTTTCCGAAAACTCCTTATTTGTCATATTCATTAAGTGAGGGTTCGCTTTAAGATACTGATAGGCAATTGTTGCAGACTCTTTCATTACATCTCCAAGGTTTCCTGTAGTGGTTAGGATCCCCTTACCTTTACTCAGACTACACTCGATAAAGAGAATTTCTCCTCCATTCTGAGTCCAGGCCAACCCTGTTACAACCCCGGAAGCTTCGTTACCCTTTTGTATATCAGGTTGATAGACAGGAAGGCCAAGTATCTCCTTAACCTCATTACTGCCTATTACTGCCGGACGATTCTCTCCAAGGGCAACTCTCTTTGCAGTCACACGTGCAATTTTTGCTATTTGTCTGTCAAGCCCTCTCACTCCGGACTCTCTAGTATATTCATTGATTATTGTATCTATCCCCTGCTTGTTGATTTTGAGCTGACTGCGAACCAACCCGTGAGCCTCAATTTGCTTTGGAATAAGGTGGTCTTTGGCAATGTAGCGCTTCTCTTCTGCCAGATACCCACTAACGTTTATAAGCTCCATTCTGTCTTTAAGCGCCGGATGTATCGAACTTATATTATTTGCAGTTGTGATGAAAAGGACATTAGAGAGATTGTAATCTATATCCAGATAATTATCGTGAAAAGCGGTGTTTTGTTCCGGGTCCAAAACCTCCAGTAGAGCAGAGGCTGGATCTCCGCGAAAATCGCTGCTAACTTTATCAATTTCATCAAGTACAATAAGAGGGTTTGAGGTTCCGGATTTCTTAAGTGTACTGATAATTCTTCCCGGCATTGCACCAATATATGTTCTTCTATGTCCTCTAATTTCGGACTCATCGTGAAGCCCTCCTAAAGAGATTCTTCCGTATTTTCTGCCAAGTGCCTTAGCTATAGATTTCCCTAAAGATGTTTTGCCTACACCTGGAGGGCCATATAGACAGAGTATAGGAGATTTCATATCGCCTTTGAGCTTTAGAACAGCAAGGTGCTCAATAATACGATCTTTAACGCTTTCAAGACCAAAGTGGTCTTCATCAAGTACCTTTTGGGCGTGTTTAAGATCCAGATTATCTTTACTGCACTCACTCCAGGGCAATTCAACCAAAAATCTCACATATGACAACTGAACATTGAAGTCGGGAGAGTTTGGGTTTGATCTCTCGAGACGCTGAATCTCCTTTTCAAAAATATCAGATATATTTTGAGGCCAACTCTTATCTAAAGCCTTTTGCCTGATTTCTGTAAATTCCTGGGTATTACTATTAATACCCAACTCCTCCTGAATTGTTTTAAGCTGACTATTAAGGTAGTACTCTTTTTGTTGCTGATCTATCTCGCTTCTTACTTTTTGTTGAATATCATCCTTTATTTTGAGAAGATCTATCTGTCTATTCAGAATCTCAAGTAGCTTTAAAGCCCTCTGTTTAACTTTATTCTCCCTTAAAAGTGCAATTTTATCTGAGATACTATCCAACTCCATACTGGATGATATAAAGTTAACCAGGAAACTGTATCCCTCGATGTTCTTTATTGCAAAAGCAGCCTCTTGGGGCAAATGTGGAGAAAGCTTTATTATATGAAGAGCAAGATCTTTAATGGAACTAGCAATAGCTTCAAGTTCCTTGGTGCTTTTACTGCTCTCCTCGTCCAGGTATTTTACTTTTGCAGTAATATATGGATTGACTCCAATTATATCCAGGACACGAAATCTTTTCATCCCCTGTAGTATTATAGTGATGCCCCCATCCGGCATCTCGATTATCTTTATGATTTTTGCTAGTGTACCAATATCAAAAAGATCTCCGGGTTTAGGGTCCTCCATTTTGGCATCTTTTTGAGAAACAGCCCCCAGGATCTTATTCCCACTGTAAACCTCTCTTACCAATTTTATAGATTTCTCCCTACCGACAGTAATAGGAATAATTGTCTCCGGAAAGAGAACTGCATTCCTTAAAGCTATTATCGGAAGTGTATCCGGAAGTTCAGACTCTTTCAACTCGTTCTCTCCCTCTAAACTCATCATCGGTATGATATTTACCTCATCAGAAACCGTGTGCTGCACAAATATATCTGAAAACTTCATAAATAATCTTTCTTTAATGTCAAATTGTCATATAAAGGGGAGCCAAAAATGAAACCCATCTTTGGATACCATAGCGTCAATCTTTATGCCAAACTAATGAAGAGGTTTCTTTACAGAAATAAATAATCCTCCCTCTTTTAACTGATTAAATGAGTAATCAAATGAAAAGGTAAGATCGTAATAAGTTACGATATCAAACCCAAACCCCCAACTAAAGAGCAATTTATTGGAAAGAGTATTAAGGCTGTTCTGATACTTGTGAAATGAATAGCCTGCGTCAAAATAGCTCTTGCCAAATATAGTTAGGTGCAATCTGTTGAACTTAGGAAGAAAAGAGAGAAACTTAAGAAAATATATAGTTGTGGGCATTATTTTATATCTTACAGTTGGTGATATTGTTGCATAATGTTGCCCATCTGCAACATAAAACTCATAACCTCTCAGATAGACATCCTCATATCCTATTGCCTTATCAAATATATATCCTTCAACATTTTTTACAGATAGACCCCATTGTAATCTTGCAGATAGGCTCAATCTCTCAGAGATGCTACCATAATATTGAAAATCTCCTTTTATCTGACCATATTTTATTGACATATCGCTATTTGTATAGGCTTTTAATTGACAGTTTATAAAATAACCATAAATAGGATACTGAATATTATCTCTCTGATCATAAGTTATTCCATATATCAAAGTGACAGCCCTCCTGCTTAGTTCTGAATTTCCCCAGTATTTTCTGTTGTTTACCAGTACCATTGAATCGATATGAGATAAGTCGCACTGAAGGGTAAATCTGCTTCTTAATCTTATCCCAGGTCTATATGTATAAGTGAGAGCTCCCTGGTATGTGTTCTCAAGATGGACCGAGTCAGACTTGAGATAGTTTGGCTTATCCAGCATAGAGAGAGCATTAACTGTTCTGGAGTATTGACGGGATAGGGAGATGTCAAGAAGATGTCTGCCCTCTTTGTCAATATATATATTTGAATATTTAAAGCGGAATCCGTTATTGTAACCAAATATGTATGCTGCTGTAAGAGTTTGATTTTTACCCCACAGATTATAAATTTTAAAACCAACATCAGTAGTTACCTTATTCCAATTGGGTTCCTTAAGCCAACTGCTCAGATTGCGATCTTCCAGAGAGATCCCCATTAACGGAAAATGATACCACCTCTCATCTACACTGATTACAATTTCAATGTTTAAATATTTTTCCGGTTCATTTTCAAGATCTGAAATATGAGATACATATACAAAATTGAAGAGAGAGAGATTTCTTATATTATTACGCCCCTCTTCCATCAGAGACTCCAGACTCTCCATACCAATAACGTCTCCTCTCTTAAATGGAAGCTCGCGAAGTATTATAACATCCTGAGTTTTGTTGTTCCCTATAATATGGATCTCAGTAATAAAGCCATAACTTTTTGACAGCAACCCGGAAGTAAAACACTGAAAAAATATTGTAAAAAAAAGAGGTAGCAGTGCTTTTTTCATAGTCAAATATAGCCATAATCTCTATTTTCCTGACTGATATTTGAATAAAATGAAAAAAAGTGTATAATGTTTGCATAAATCAATAAAATAGTAGTATTTTTGTTCGTCAAAAAAAGACTAACCCTTTAATTTTTATTATCATGACAAAAGCGGATATCGTAAACGAGGTTGCAAAAGCAACAGGAATGGAAAAAATTGCTGTTCAGAATGTAGTTGAAAGCTTCATGGACAGCGTGAAAGATTCACTTTCAAAAGACAAAAACGTTTATCTACGTGGTTTCGGTAGCTTTATCGTTAAGAAACGCGCAAAGAAGACTGCCAGAAACATCTCTAAGAACACTACACTGGTTATTCCGGAACATTTTATTCCAGCATTTAAACCTGCTAAGGTGTTTATGATTAAAGTAAAAAACAACGTAAAAAAATAAATTAATTTAATTTAACTTAACTGTAATTTTCAATTATGCCTTGCGGAAAGAAAAGGAAAAGACACAAAATGGCAACACATAAGCGTAAAAAACGTTTACGCAAAAACAGACATAAAAAGAAGAAATAGTTGCTTTTTTGGTCTTCAATGTGTGATAATCTAAAGCAAGTCGAGAGATTTGCTTTGGATTCTTTTTATTTAAAAACGTAGATGGATAAAGATCTGATTATTGATGTAAGTTCCACGGAGGTATCTATTGCTCTTCTAGAGAACCATAGGCTCATTGAGCTTAACAAAGAGCAAAATAATGGTAGTTTTTCGGTAGGAGATGTATATCTCGGGAGGGTGAAGCGAATTATGCCTGCTCTCAATGCCGCATTTGTAGATATCGGAGACGAAAAGGATGCTTTTATTCACTATCTTGATCTTGGATTATCATTTAAAGCCTTAGATTACTTTATCAGACACATCGGGCAGAACAAAAAATCTTTTAAAGAGCTCTTTTCAGGATTAAAACTTGGAGATATTCTTGAGAAAGAGGGAAAAATCACCGATGTACTAAAACCTGGTCAGCATATAGTTACCCAGATTGTAAAAGAACCTATCTCAACAAAAGGTTCGAGGCTGACTGCAGAGATATCTATTGCCGGAAGGAATATGGTGCTAATACCGTTTTCTGACAAGGTGAGTATTTCACAAAAAATAGTATCGAAAGAGGAGAAGAAGCGGCTGGAAAGACTTGTTTACAGTATTCTCCCTCCCAATTATGGAGTAATAATTCGAACTGCAGCAGAGGGTAAAAGAGCAGCGGTTCTGGACGGAGAGCTAAAGTCGCTTATAAAAAAATGGGAGGACTCCTGGCAAAAAATTGCAAAAGCAAATCCTCCACAACTTCTTTTTACCGAAAACAGTAGAACAACTACAATTCTAAGAGATCTTTTGAATGACTCGTTTTCTAATATATATATAAATGACGAGAACATTTGCAATGAGGTAAGAGACTATATATCAGTTATCTCACCAGGTCAGGAGAAGATTGTAAAGATGTATAAAGGTAGCGAACCCATCTTTGATCACTTTGAAGTTTTAAAACAGATCAGAGGAGCCTTTGGGAAAGTGGTTCCTATAAAACAGGGTGCATATCTGGTAGTTGAGCATACAGAGGCGCTTCACGTTATTGATGTAAATAGCGGAATCAGGGCTAAATCCGGGATTGATCAGGAGCAGAATGCTTTTGATGTGAATATGAGTGCAGCCGACGAAATTGCACGGCAGCTGCGTCTTAGGGATATGGGCGGTATTATAGTCGTTGACTTCATAGATATGGATAGCAACGAACATAGAATGAAGCTTTTTAAACATATGCAGAGTCTAATGGAGAAAGATAGGGCAAAGCATAACATTCTCCCTATTACAAAGTTTGGTCTACTCCAGATAACCCGTCAAAGGGTGAGACCTGCCACCGAAATTAATACCAGCGAAGTGTGTCCTTCGTGTAATGGAACAGGAAAGATTACATCAACAATAGTTGTTGATGAGATCATTGAAAGAGAGTTGGCGTTTTATGTTAAAGAGAAAAGTTATAAGCATCTTGTTCTTAAAGTGAATCCAATTATTGAGGCTTACCTAACAAAAGGAATTCTGAGCACCGCAGTAAAATGGTCATTTAAGTACAAATGTAAGCTTAAGGTTGAGGCATCTTCAAATAACTCCTTACTAGAGGTAATCTGGTACGATAAAAAGGGAGAGAGGATAGATGGCTAACTCCTTTGGCTGCAGATAACCAATTTTTTAACGCCACTGCTAAGAGAGCATCCGAAAAAGGTTATATCACCTCCGTCATCGATATTTAAAATTTTTTTAAGTTCAGACGGAGAGAGGGGGAAGTTCCTGGTTGAGATGTTAGCCTTCGGGTAGATTTTACTGAGGTTGCGGATTGTATTTCTATTATAATCTGCAACCTCTTTTATTTCAAAGCTCCTTCCGGGGAAATTTTCAATAAACTCATCCCCTGTATAGAGGTGAGTGTTTACAGCAAGTTTGAGGAGATTAAATCTGCTTCCGGTCAACTTGAAAGCTCCCGATTTAAGTATCGATGCGTTTGGTTGGTAGATATACCTCTTTAGATTACTCTCACAAAACATAGAGAGTGCGGCAGACTCCTCTTGAGGTGTAAAAAACAACTCCTCAACCCCTCTCTTCTTTGTATAGTTTAAAGCCTTTACTATAACCTCCAGATATTTTACGCGACTTCCTCTCTCTATAAGAAGAAGAATCTCTTTACAATCATTTTCTACAGATATAATTTCAACAGAGGTGACATTCCCGCACTCATTTATTATAGATTTAATATCTGACATAGGAGAGAGTTTAACAAGGATTCGATCTGAAATTTCCAAAAGTGAGCTCTTCAGTTGGGTAATATCCGGTTCATAATCATTTATAGAGAGTAGACGTCTACCCTCTTTAACCCTTCTTGAAGGATCAAGGTAGATAAGATTGGCATATGATACTCCATCCAACATCTCACTCTTTTTCAGATAATTTTGGAGGTTAGTAGAGTCTACCTCCATATTTACAGCAATAATATTATTTGCACCCAGAGTGATGAAGTTTTGTGATGTTGACTCAAAAATCTCTCTATCTCTCTCGAAATAGATTACAGATCTATTATTTTGCGAAAAGTGATAGGAGTCTACACCCAAACCTCCTGTCAGATCCAGAACTACTCCCCCTTCGCAGAATTTTTGTTTGTGTTTTGCAGTTATGGAGGAGCTTGCCTGTTCAATTGAGAGAGAGTTTGCAAATAGCAGATCGTCTCTCTCTGCCCACTCATACATTTTGGAGTTCAGCTTTCTTCTCGCACTGATTATCTTCACTGCAAGTTTAATATCGATATCCGGAAATTTGCTTGAAGAGAGAATGATTTTTTGGATATCCTCGTCTATGTGTTTCTTTATAAACTCTTTAAATTTGTTATCTAACATTATGCAGAGCATTTTAAGATACCGGAAGCTCTTTAAGGTTAATAAAACGGTAAATAGTGTATCTGACAACCGGCTTGTTCATTCGTTTGATATAGATGACAGAGGCTCTCTCTACTCTTTCAAAATGTTTTTTACCGAACTCCACTCGGGAGAAGTTATCTCTGGAAGATTCAATATAGTAGGCACTTTCACCTATTTTTATCCCACCAAGTTTTTTTGTAATCCAGGTATACTTTCTTGTCTGCTCTACTGTTCCAATACTCTTTACAATTGTCTTATTTGGCCTGGCCAAATAGTAATCGCTGTGTGCTGCCTCTTTATGGCCGAATTCGAGAATGAATGAACGTTCCGAAATTTTTCCCAGTGCAATATCCAACTCTCGAATTTTTCCAAACTCTTGAGAGAGTCTCCTCCATCCAAAACGGTCTATTGTGATATCGTTGTATCCTATTTTGTGCTCAGGATTTTTTAAAAGGAATGATGTATTAAACAGACCTGTATAGATATGAATTGTTCCTAAAACAATCACCAACAAAAAGAGTGATATACTATATTTCAAAGATTTAGTTAATACGCCGCGCGATCTCTCCTTTACCAAGGTTGTAATATATGCACCTGCCAAAACGATTAAAGGAGATACTCCCAATGAGATTGCATAGATAAAACTCTCGGAAAAAGCAGAAAATAGTATTGAAACGATAATCACAGGAATTGAAAGAGATAGTAGAAGGGATGTATAACTTTCTGTAATATAACACTTTAATCGGTAGTAGTTGAGAGATACGACAATAATAAAAATGTTGACTGGATTGTTAAGAAGGAATGGTATATAGAAGGCTTGGAGGAAAGTCTTCAAACAAAAACCCTGAGAGAGATGTGTCAGACCAGAGAGGTAGTCAATGCCAATAAAACTGTTTCGAAAGTTCCAAATATATACAGGGGTAAGAAACAGTAAGCTGACAACAAATGATATATAGAGCTCTACCCTCTTGAACAGGCCTCTATTGTATAAGAGTGCATAGGTAAATACACCCAGCCATAAGAGGATTGATGAAAACTTGGAAAGCATAGCCATACCAATGAAAATTCCTGCCATAATAAGGGCCATTCTGCAAATGAATCTTGACTCCTCGCAATTTTGCTCTCTTTGTATTATCCCCTCAATCAGAAAGTAGAGTGATAAGAGATAGAAAAGTGTCTGAGGTGCCTCGGGTAGGATTAGGACTCCTGAGATAACAGTTATGTAAAATGATGAAGAGAAAAGTAGAGCAGAGTAAAAACCGGCAGACTCTCCTTTAACTCTCCTGCCAATAATAAAGACTATCCAAAGACTTGCAGAGCCACTGATAATTGATGCCAGACGTATGAAAAACTCTCCGTTAAAGTAGAGATTATTTGTAAAGAGTTGTATAAACCAACCAATCATTGGAGGTTGATCAAAATTACTAAGTTCCGGGTAAAGAGCAAATGTCCAGTAGTATGCCTCCTCCCGACCGAGTTCAAGTGTAAAAGCAAGCATAACTCTTATTATTGTTGAGATTAAAATGAGAAACAAGACGCCTCTGGTGTAGTTGAATTTTTTCATAACATTTGATGCTTAATTATCAATTGCTTGCTAATAGTATTGAATCTCCACAGGAAAAGAGCTGCCGCGAAGAGAAGGCCAAGAAGGAGCCCTATCCAAACTCCAATCGTTCCTAAATCAAGGACAAATCCGCAAAGATAGCCTAAAGGGAGTGAAACTAAGTAATATGATACAATTGAGAGAATCAAAGGAATCTTTACATCTGCCAGAGCCCTCAGACAAGCTAAACTAGCGAGTTGTATAGCGTCAAAAACTTGAAAGAGAGCAGCAACGATTAGTAGTTTAGCTGCCAAAGCTCTCACCATTGGGTCCTGGGAGTAGATTATTGGAATGTAATTTCTCAATAGAATATAGGCGACTCCGCATAATGACATCAACACTATACTAAGGTGAATCGATGCAAACCCTGCCATTCTCATAGATTTAAAATCTCCGTATCCATACTGGTGGGATACTCGGATTGTAGCAGCAGCTCCTATTCCCAACGCAATCATAAATGAGAAACTGCTCATACTCATTGCAATCTGATGAGAAGCAAGAGATACCTCTCCAAGCCACCCAATCATTACAGCACTCATACTGAAAGCAGTAATCTCTACAAGATTTTGGAAAGAGAGTGGTATTGAAGTTGTGAGTATCTTTTTAACTAAAGCCAACTGAATGAGTGGGGCCTCGAATATTTTAACATATCTTCTATAACAATCCAGACGAAAAATTAAAATAACAAATAGAATGAGCATTAAAATTCTGCTAATGAGAGTTGCCACTGCAGCACCCTTAACTCCCATAGGTTCAAATCCCCAGTGTCCAAAAATAAGAATCCAGTTCAATAAAATATTCAAGAGATTTGCGCTCAGAGTAATGTACATTGCATATTTTGTTATACCTATTCCTTCTGAGAATTGTCTCAGTCCAAAAAAGAGTAAGAATGGTAGCATAGAGAATAATACAGTATTGTAATACTCTCTTCCCAATGTAACAACCTGCTCTGTCTGACCCATATAGCTCATAAAGAACCCAGCAGCAACCATTAGCAGTGTAAGCAAGAGTGAGACTAAAGTGTTTAAAAACATTGAATTCTTGAGAAGAGAGGCAACCATATTGTGATCTCCCTTTCCAAAACTCTGCCCGATATGGGGAGTAAGACCCTGAGTAAAACCTATTCCAAATACCATTCCCAGAATATAGATGGAGTTTGAGAAAGATACAGAGGCCAACTCTGCTGTTCCCAGCTGTCCAACCATTATATTGTCTGCCAGATGAACAGTTATCTGCCCTGCCTGTGTGAGCATTACAGGTAGCGCCATCTTTAAATTTCTTTTATAGAAAGGGATATACTCTCTAAAATCCATATTGCAAATATACTCCCTTTTTGCCTGATTTTTGTTTATTGCGGGCAATTCGTTAAATTTGAAAGTTGAACAGAATTAAAGATAAAAATGAGTAAAACATCAGTAAATTATTTAGAGAGGGCAAAGTCGTGGCTTTCGGATGACTTTGATACGGAGACAAGAGATCAGGTGCAAATTCTGATTAACGAAAATACAAAAGAGCTTGAGGACTCTTTCTACAGAAACCTTGAGTTTGGTACAGGAGGTCTACGTGGTATTATGGGTGCTGGAACAAACAGAATAAACAAATACACTATTGGAATGGCTACTCAGGGGTTGGCAAACTATCTCAAGAGGTCATTCCCTCACAACAACGAGTTATCGGTGGCCATTGCATATGACAACAGAAACCTGAGCTCATACTTTGCAGGAATAACTGCAGATGTTTTTGCTGCAAATGGTTTTGATGTATTTCTATTTGATGCATTGAGGCCCACTCCCGAGCTAAGTTTTACCATCAGACATTTCGGATGCGTAGCAGGTGTGATGATTACGGCTTCTCATAACCCTAAAGAGTATAACGGATACAAAGCTTATTGGGAAGATGGTGCTCAGGTGACAGCACCACACGATGCAAATATTATTAAAGAGGTTCTAAAAGTTGATAACCCCTCAAAGGTTCTTTTTGACGGAGATTCTCAGAGAATAAAAATAGTAGGTAAAGATGTCGACGAGCTCTACCTTAATGCTATTCTGTCACTTACACTATCAAAGGAGCTGGTATTAAAGGATAATTCACTTAAGATAGTTTATACCCCTCTGCACGGAACCGGAGTGAATCTTGTGCCTGAGGCATTGAAGAGAGCCGGGTTTCACAATATTCTAAATGTACCTGCCCAGGATGTTCCAGACGGAAATTTTCCAACTGTAGACTCTCCTAATCCAGAGGAACCGGGAGCTCTCAAGATGGCAATAGAGACAGCAATTGCACAAGATGCAGACCTGGTAATGGCAACGGACCCGGATGCAGACAGAATAGGTATAGCAGTAAAGGATAATACAGGAGCTTTTGTTTTGCTAAACGGGAATCAGATGGCTTCAATACTCACCTACTATCTTCTGGAGAGAAGAGTAGAGTTGGGGATGATAAACAGAGGAAGCAATCCGGAATACTATATGGTAAAAACTATTGTAACTTCTGATCTTCTAAAGAGCATTTCGGAAAGTTACGGTGTGCAGATGTTTGATGTTCTTACAGGATTTAAATTTATTGCAGAGGTTGTGAGAGAGCTTGAGGGTGAGAGAGTCTTTATAGGAGGCGGAGAGGAGAGTTACGGTTTTAATGCTGGTGAGTTTGTAAGAGACAAAGATGCAGTTATCTCCTGCTGCCTGGTTGCTGAGGCTGCTGTGTGGGCTAGAGATAAAGGGATGTCACTATACGATCTTTTACTCTTAATTTATACAAAGTTCGGCCTTTACAAAGAGCATCTGGTATCGATTACTAAAAAAGGCAAGGACGGTGTGGAGCAGATTGCAAAAATGATGAAGAGCTTTCGTGAGACACCGCCGCAGAATTTGGCAGGCTCTCCTGTTGTTCTGGTTCACGACTATCTCTCCTCTGAGAGTGTAGATATGGTGAGCGACCTAAGATATAGAATCAATCTTCCAAAATCTGATGTTCTACAGTTCGTGAGCAGCGATAATACTATTGTATCGGTAAGACCATCTGGAACAGAGCCTAAGATCAAATTCTATTTTGGAGTGAAAACAACGATTGGATCAGTGGATGAATATTTGCCGGCAGACCAAAAGCTAAGTAGTCAGATAGAGAAACTTGTAGAACAGATTAAGTCGTATTAGACCGGTTTAGTTATGAAAATTTCCCTGTTTAGTTTTCTGGTTGTTGCACTAAATATAACCTCTCTTTTTTGCACAAATGTAACTTTAGCACAAAACTACCTTCCTGCAGAATCACAAGATTCTAAAGTTGTTGAGAATCTATTAGAGAGAATGAGTGTCCGGGAGAAGATTGCACAACTTTTTATTGTAGCATTCTCATCAGACACCAATGACAGAAGCACTGTTGAAGCGATAGAACTGGTTAAAACAGAGAGAGTAGGAGGGGTAATCCTTATGAATTCTCCCCTTACTCCTGCTGTCAAAATGATAAACTATCTGCAAAGCCTGTCAAAGATCCCTCTTTTAGTGACTATTGACGGTGAGTGGGGTGCGGCTATGAGATTTGATTCAATAATACCATTTCCCAGGCAGATGCAGCTTGGAGCTCTCCCTTCCGACTCACTGGTATACAGAATGGGAGTAGCTATTGGTACTCAGGCAAGAAGGGTAGGGGTCGATGTCAATTTTGCACCAACGGTTGACGTAAATAATAATCCGAGAAACCCTGTGATTAACACCCGTTCATTCGGGCAGGATGCTCAAATTGTAGCAAACTATGGTGTTGCATATATGAGAGGAATGAAAGATGCAGGGGTGATGGGCTCTGCTAAACACTTTCCTGGTCACGGAGACACTGAGGTCGACTCTCACAATGCTCTTCCTCTTTTGACCTTTTCCCGATCCAGGATAGATTCGCTGGAGTTATACCCTTTCAAAGTTTTGATCGAGGCAGGAGTGGATATGGTTATGGCAGGCCATCTTCAAATACCATCTCTGGATAGCAGCGGAAGGCCATCTTCGATCTCAAAACCAATAATTTCTGACCTACTAAGAAGAGATTTGGAGTACAATGGCATCATTATTACTGACGCTTTGAATATGAAAGGTGTTGCCAACTATATGGCTCCTGAGCTTTTGCCTCTGGAGGCCTATAAAGCTGGTTGCGACATAATTCTGATGCCCGAAAAGGTTTCTCTGGCACTTGATCTTTTTGAGAGAGCAGTTAATAATGGTGAGATTTCAATTCACAGTCTCAATATGAGGTGTAAAAAAATTCTCACAGCTAAAATGAAGTTGGGAATACTACAGGGGAGAGAACCCATATCATTTAAAAATTTGTACGAAGATCTTAACAAACCGGAGTACTCTTCGCTTATTTCTGCAATTTCTCAACAATCTCTCACTCTTTTGCGTAACGAAGATGAAACTCTTCCCATAAAAGGGCTTAAAGGTTTGCAAATAGCATACCTTTCGCTGGGAGGCGATAAAAACGGTAAGGAGTTGGCAGATCATCTTTCACTCTATACAAAAATTGACACAACAATTCTTAGAGGAGATTTCTCAAATGATAAACTTTTGAGAGCTCTAAATGGAATTTCCGATAAAAATCACATCATAATTGCACTGCATAACACTGACTCAAGGCCACAGAGGGATTTCGATCTTGACCACAGGAAATTGAAAATTATTACAGATTTTGCAATTAACAAAAAAGTGACATTTATCTATTTCGGGAATCCTCTCGCTATACCTTTTATAAAAAACAGCTCAAATTTCAAATCTCTTATTGTAGCTTATTCAAATACGTTGCATAACAATATTGCAGCTGCTCAAATAATTTTTGGTGCAGCAGGTTCTGTCGGAAAGCTTCCTGTTCCTGCAGGGGAGTATCCAATGGGACACGGCATTAAGTTAGAAGGTGGCAAAAGAATTAGATATGGTATTGGGGATAATTTGCGGATAGATGTCCGCAAACTTAACTCATCTCTCGACACAATTGTGATGAGAGATTTAAGAGAGAAGTTTTATAATGGTGCTCAACTTGTTGTTTTATATAAAGGTAGCGTCATTATTAACAACTCTTACGGAGATCTCAAGATTGACAGCGAGGTTAATCTAAACAGAATATCTGCTCTTATATCAGTTTTACCATCAATAACTCAGCTAAAAGCGAGAGGTATAATCTCTCTGGAAGACTTTGCGGGATCGGATGTAAAACTACAAAAGAGATCTCCCTATAATAAGGCTCTAATTTCGGACCTGCTAATGCACCGCTTTAGTGGTGACGGAAAATATCCGGAGTTTCCCCAATACTCAAATGAAAACTTAGAGATACTAAATAAGATTATTGTAAGTAAAACTAAGTTGAAGGCTGAAGATTTTATTAAAAGTGAACTCTTCGATAAGGCTGGAATGAACCATACCTCTTTTAAAAAAGAGGGGCTCTTTTCAAATGCGAATGACATTGTAAAATTTATATCTATTGTTAATAGAGGAGGGGAATACGCAGGGGTAGGCATTTTAGAGAGAGAGAGTGCATCTGCAATTGACCTGTTTGCTCACTACCACTCATCCACTCTTAATGGAGGCATTGTCTGGAGAGACCACAGTATAGGGTTAACGCTGATTTTCCTTAATAACGGAGATGAAAGTGATCTTAACTCACAGAGTGCTGTTAAAACAGGAGATATGCTAAGGCACTGTTTGATAGATTTTTTTGAAATAGAAAACTAATCTTTTATAAAAAGCTTTTCGTATATAAATATCAGAGTGTTGAAGAGGATGTAGTTGGCAAAAAGGATAAATAGTGCAAGAGACCACTGCGAGCCACTCGCAAATATCACAATCATAAAAATCAAAGAGATTAACAAGAAGAGAAAGAGTCTCTTGTTCTCATTGTATTTTAAGCTTTTAACCTTGAGCGAGAACATTGGCACATTGCATACCAGAAGGTAGGAAAGAAGGAGTGAGACAAGCGGGAAAAACCAATAGTTATTATAAATTCCGTCAAAAGCGCTGTTGTGAAGAGTAAAATGCATAAACATTGCAATCAGAATTGCATTTGCCGGCGTGGGAACACCAATAAAGCTTTTTGTCTGCCTTGTGTCAATATTGAAAATAGCAAGCCTTAACGCAGATGCCAGTGTTATAACAAGCGGTGTAAATGACAATAATTCAATCCATAAAGAGTTGACCCCCGAGTTAATATCGTATGAAAGGAATGAACTAAACCTGTAGTATATCAAAATTGAGGGAGCCAGACCAAAACTTACAAGATCTGCAAGTGAGTCCAGCTCCTTCCCTATGTTTGAATATGCCTTTAACAATCTGGCAGAGAACCCATCCAGAAAATCCATAAATGCAGCTATTAGAATCAGATAAATAGCAAATAGTTGACACCCTTTTAATGCAAATATCACTGCAATAGTGCCACAAAGAAGATTAAGCAGGGTTATGGTGTTCGGGATATGTCTCTTTAGACCCATAATGGTGAGATAATTAAATTTATTGTAAACCCAGTTTTTTTCTGATATCAGCAGGAATTGACTCTTTATGAACCATTACCGAGATACTCTTAGCTTTAACAAAGCTTTCAGACATATTTAAGTAACCGCCGAATCTGTTTCTCTCTGTACCCCAGGAGTTCTTGGTTATATAATATTTGTTCCCGTTTTGATCTTTAACAATCCCGGTAAGCAGCATCAGATGATCGTCTGTAGTTGTGAAATTCTCGTATCCTCTCTGACGAATCTCCTGATTAACATTAACCTCAGGAAAAATTTTCTGGAACTTATATATATCTGAATACCTCTCTTCGGGTGTCATCTTTTCAAAGCGTGCCCTATCCTCTGTGGAGAGATTGGATATCTCCTGCACATTTGGATTAATAGCAACTCCGTTGGTGTGTGAAAACCCTTTCTCACTTACATCTCCATCCCAACATACTGTATATCCACTCATCAGGGCATTGTCTATTACAGAGATAAACTCATCCAGAGGAATATTGTAGAAGCTTGCGTTGTCCCAATTGTCCGGAACTTCGATTACCGATTTTTTATAAAAAGGGATGTGTGAAAAACTTGTAATCTCTACATAGTCAGACATATTAAGCCCCAGAGATTTTGCAAAACCAGCCGGAGTATAACTCTTACCTTTGTATGTAAATGTTTGTGGAACTGCGCCAAAGTAGATATCCATCAATGAGTTAATAAGTTTATAATACTCAGGACTTCTCTGTTTTAGTTCTACAGCTGCTGCAGATATAGCATTGATGAATTTGTTTACCTCTTTGTGATTATTAACAGGAGAGTCATAATTAATTCCAGAATATACCTCCTGAGGAACAATTCCAAACTCCTCAACTCCATTGGTAAACATATGTGCCAGACTTCCCTGCCCCAAATTTCCTTTACCTTGACGAAGATAGTTGTCATCCATTCTTTTAAGATAGTTATATCTCACAATATAGATCTCAGAGAGGTCAAACTCCCCCTTGCCTGTTCTCAGCAGTTCAGACTCCAGAAATGCAGCTGTAGCATAGCTCCAGCAGGTTCCGCTGCTTGCCTGGTTTTTAACAGGGGTAGCGCTGTTTCTCTTTACATCTGTAAAGTTGTAACCCTGTGCTATTACACTTTGTGAAGTAATAGCAATAAGCAGCAGGATTGATAATAATCCGGATAATTTTCTCATAGTTATCTATTTAATTCCAAGTTTGCTCTTAATATTTGCCGGTATAGAGTTTTTGTGCACAACAATATTCATAGTCTTATATTTTACAAAGGTCTCCGATACATACCACACACCTTTATAGTCTCCTGTCTCTCCCCAGGAGTTTTTTACCAGATAGTATTTGTTTCCATTCTGATCTTTGGCAACGCCATATATATGCATACCGTGGTCATCGGTTGTCTGCCCATTATCGAAAGCAACCTGTCTCTCTTTTTGAGTAATAATTTTCTCTGGAACAATCTGTTCCAGAGTTGAAAATTTCGCATCCATCTCACTCTTTGACACTCCAAGCCACCTTTGTTGATCTGAACCGGACATATTTGCCACCTCTGTTTCCGGAACTATAGCAATACCTTTTCTGGTGAAACCTTTTTCACTTACATCAGACCCCCACAATACTGTATAGCCCTGCTCTATTGCAAAATCAAAAATCTGCATAAACTCATCAATAGGGAGGTTGAAAGAGCGGTCCCAGCGCCAGTTATCCGGTATCTCAAGAGCAAATTCACTGTAAAAAGGGTGGTGATTATACGAGGTGATTGATATATAGTCGTCAGGGACTATACCCAGCTCTGCAGCAAAACTTTTAGGTGTGTACTCCTTTCCGTTATAAGTGAACTTCTGAGGGACCTCTCCAAGATATGCATCAAGAATTCCTCTAAAGCCATCTCTCCAAGCGGAGCTGTATTTTCCATTGGGGTTTTTTAAAAGTGCGTTTATATAGCCGGATAGTGCAGCATCCATTTCGTTATGAATGTGGATATTTTCACCGTAGTTTAAGCCTGGCATTGCACTTTCGGGAACAATCCCGTAACTCTTCCAGATTGTAAGTGCATCTCCAAATGAGCTGCCGGGTGCAAAGTTGATATTTCCTGCGGTACGAATATATTTATCTCCTTTATCAAAATATGCATTAGATACAATAAACATCTCCGAAAGGTTGTGTTCACCTTTACCTGAGCGAATAAGTTCTGACTCAAGAAAAGATAGAGCAGAGAAACTCCAGCAAGTACTTGTCCTGCTCTGATTCTTTACAGGAGTTACCTGCAACTCTTTAACCACAGTAAATTGATATCCGCCATTCCCCTTTGTTTTATCCTGACCACTAACGCTTAATGCAAAAAAAGCAAATAGGATTGCTCCTGAAAGAAATTTTTTCATAACCTGAATTTTGATTTTTAAATTTTGTTTGTTCAAAGTTATTAAAAAAACAAAAGTATGAGTCAGGTAGCTAAGGAATATTCATATATTTATGAGTTTGCAAAGAGATGCTCCACGCGGGGTTATTTTTAATATACTCCACAATCAGCGGCACCATCTCTGCCCTTCTGCTCCACTCAGGCTGAAGATAGAGCAATGTACTCTCGGCTGCTTTAGCCCGATTCTCTTCTGCCCAAATAAGATCCTCCTCCTTCTCAATTATAACTTTAAGTTCTGATGCTATGTGGTGAATATCACCAACAGGGGGTTTTCTCTTTTTTGGTGAGAGACAAATCCAGTCAAAAATGCCACTTAATGGGTAGGATCCGGAAGTCTCCAGAAATATCTGCATTCTCTCTTTTTTGAGAAGTTTACATAGCTTGTCCAGAGGGTATGTAAGTGGTTCGCCTCCTGTTATGACAATGGACTTTGCCTTGTATTTGACAGCCTCATCTACAATATTCTCAATAGGTGTCGGAGGATAAAGTGCCGGGTTCCAGGTCTCTTTTGCATCACACCAACTACACCCTACATCGCAACCTCCAAGACGGATGAAAAATGCTGCCTTTCCGGTATTGTATCCTTCTCCCTGTATTGTATAGAAGCTCTCTGCAAGAGGAAGCAGAGCTCCGTTATTTAACTCCGGTATTCTCATTTTTTAATTGTAGAGGTATCTTTTGATCTTTTGAGTGGCTGTTTTTTCGAAAGGAACCGGCTGTTCAACTACTTCCGAGAGTTTTGAAGATCTGTTTACTCTGTCATTTACGTATAATAGCAAATCTCTTTTTACCCTTGTTACTTTATCTGTCAGGTTTGCAGATCCCTCCCCTAAAATATGCTCACTCTCTTTTATTTCATCGTAATTAAAGTGAACTTTTGCCACAAGCTTCCCCTTTCTCTCTATAACCAGAGATTCAAGAACCAGATCAAATTCATTGATAATGCTTTCTATATCTTCAGGATAGATATTCTCGCCATTTGAACTCAATATCATATTATCTTTTCGCCCCTTTATATATAAATATCCCGCTTTGTCGAGATATCCGAGGTCTTTGGTCCTAAACCAGCCATCTTCAGTGAAAGAGGCCATAGTGCTTTCCGGATCTTTATAATAACCCTTCATAACATTTGGTCCCTTAACCACAATCTCACCTATTTTCCTATCATTAGGATTATCTATTCTAATCTCTACTCCATTTAGAGCCGGGCCAGTAGATTGCCATTTAACCTTGCCCGGGGTGACCCCTGCCAGAAGTGGAGATGTCTCTGTGAGTCCATATCCGATAGCATAAGGAAATCCGGCATCTGCAAGGAAGTTTTCTACAACTCCATCTAAGCGGGAGCCCCCGATTCCGAAAAACCTGAGGTTACCCCCAAACGTTTCAAGAAGCTTTTTACCTGCTGCTTTGTGAAATAACCTTCTAAATATCCAAATTGAGTAGACAATCCTTAAAAGCAGATTCTTTGTAAATATGGGCCTGATCTTTATTTTGTAAATTTTTTCTACAATTAGTGGAACACTAAGCATAATTGTTGGCTTAACCTCTTTTAGGGCAGGCATAAGTATAGATGGGGTTGGGGCTCCATCCAGATATACAACACTGGCTCCGTGAGTGAATGGTAGCAGCATTCCTATACTACACTCATAAGTATGCGAAAGGGGGAGTATCGAAAGGAATATATCCTCTTTTACAATTGGAAACAGCTCACCTGTCATTTTTGTTTGTGCAACAAGATTTGCGTGAGTGAGCATTACCCCTTTTGATGCACCGGAGGTGCCGGATGTATATATAATAGTGGCAATATCTTCGTGATTGGGTTCATCTCTGAAGAAGTTTCCTGCGTTGACAACCCTTTTAGTGACCTCAAAAGTGTCCATCTTTATTATAAGAGAGAGCTTTTCTTTTAAATGTTCAGGTATTTTATACTCCAGTTTAGTGGAGACAATTAATGCCTTGCATTCTGAGTGTTCAAGTATATTTACAATTTCAAAGGCTGTAAAATCCGGTAGGATTGGTACGGCAATCCTCCCGGATGTTGTTATTGCAAAATAGGATACCGGCCAGTTTGGGTTATTACCCGCAAGTATTGCAATTTTATCTCCTTTTTGAAGGCCGGCTTCGTTAAATACCTGAATTACACGCTCTACTCTCTCTCCAAAGTTATTATAGGTTAGCTTTTCCCGGTTTAATACAGAAAATGCAACTCTATCTCCATAAAGAGAGAGACTGTTTGAGTAGATGTCACAAAGGGTAATATTGTTATTTTTAAAGATCATATCCTGATTTCGATTTTTACAAAGATAAAAATATTCTTAGATCATTTTATGGTTGCCAATGGCTTGATTTTTGTTAATTTTGTGGGGTTAAAGAAATAGGAGATGTTATTTAAGGAGACTCGCCGTAAAAAGGCACTAAAAGCAGTTGATAATGAGAGGTTCATTAGATATTATGCTCTTCCGGAGGTTAAATCTCTAGGGTTCCTTTTTAATATAAATGATGAGAACATTCTTGACACAATCAAGAGATTGATTGAAATTATTGACAGCAGATCTATTAAGTTCACCGCAATTGCAATTAACGACTCCAAACATCCCTATCCAAAAGAGTATCTGGATCATAGAATTATAATTTTCAATAGAGCAGATTTTAACTCTATTGGCATTCCAAAGTCTAACTCTCTTGATGAGTTCTCAGAGCATAACTTTAATTTATACATTGACTTCTCCGGCTCCTACAACTTCACCTGCGATTATATCTCACATAGATCGAAAGCCTCATTTAAAGTGGGTAGATTGCACTATCAAAATTCACCTTTTGATCTGATTCTGGATAATATTAAGGAGGAGAGCAGCAGGGGGTTTCTTAATTCGATAATTCACTATTTATCCTCAATAAAATCTGTCTGAATGGTTGGTGACGATTTTCTTAACTTTGATGAAGAGGAGGAGTTTTCGGATCTCATCTCTAAGTGTGAATCTGCGTTTGATGAGGGTACCCTTGAGAATATGAGATTTACAGAGGAGCAGTTTGAGTATCTGATAAACAATTTTATTGATGAGATGGATGACGAAATAGTCTATATACTTACATCAATGGGTTATAATCAACATCCATACTCCACAGAGATGACAATTCGATATGCAGATGTTCTAATTGTAAATAGTGACAGCGATAGAGCTCTTGAAATTCTAAATAAACAGCTCTCGTTAGATTCAGGAAACAGCGACATCCATTTTTTGCTTGCAAGGGTGTTTATTAAAAAGGGGGATAATCAATCTGCAATGGATTATATCGAGAGTGCTCTATCACTTACAACTAATGAGGGTCTTGATATGCTTCTTACTGCAGCTCAGGATTATATAGATTTAGGTAGCTTCAAAAACGCCATCAATCTTCTGGAGAGGGCAGAGATAATTGCACCGGATAACTATGAGTTGATTAACGACCTTGCTTTCTGTTATGAGAGGTCCGATATGTTGACCAAAAGTCTGCACTACTACGAGAAATATCTTGATATTGACCCATTCAACGATAATGTTTGGTTTAATATTGGTACAATATATGCTCGAGAAGCAAATATCCCTAAGGCCACAGATGCATTTGATTATGCAATAGCACTTAATCCTGATAACTCCTCGGTTCTATATAACAAGGCAATACTATTGGTAAACAGTGGTAAATATGATGAGGGGATTGATACTTTTGAGAATTTTCTTAGAATTGAACCGGATAATCTTTTTGCCCTAACAGGGATTGCAGATGCATATTTGGCCAAGGATAGGTTGGAAGATGCCATCACCTACTTTAGGATGGTTCTTAAGATTGATTCCGAAAATCTCGATGCTAATACCGGTGTTGCATACATATCTATGCTCAGGCACGAACAGAACGAAGCACTCACCTGTCTGAGAAAAATTATCGGAGATGAAAGAACCGATTTTCTTTTTCTAATTACAGAACTGTTAACCTCATACAAAAGAACTAAGAATCCTGAATTCCTAGTTTATTACCTTGTTTCTCTGTATAATACAAAAGAGAGTGAACTTTTTAAAATATATCTGGAGATGCTTGTCTCTTACGATGAACTGTGGCTTGCCAGATTGTTTGAGCTTATACCCACCCTCAAAAGAGACGATTCTGTCACAAAACAGATTAACAAGATTAAGAAAAAATCAAACTGAAAATGAATAAATATTTACTCACCTCAATAAAAGGGGTAGCAATGGGTGCCGCCGATGTAATTCCAGGAGTATCCGGAGGTACAATTGCTTTTATGACCGGAATCTATGAAGAGCTTATAACCTCTATTAAATCAATAGATTTTAGCGCTTTAAAAACACTTTTAAAAGGGGAGATAGCATCTTTCTGGAAACAGATAAACGGGAATTTTCTAGCAGCTGTATTCAGTGGAGTGTTGTTGAGTATTTTTACTCTGGCCAGACTTATGCAATATCTGCTTGTTTACCATCCTATCCCTTTATGGAGTTTCTTTATGGGTCTGATTGCTGCATCTGCTATTTTTATTCTAAGAGAGATCGATAAATGGACTCTTTCTATTATATTTTCACTTATAATAGGAGTTGCCATAGCAGGGATGATATGCCTGGTGTCACCCAGTGAAACTACCGATGCCTGGTGGTTTATTTTTGTGAGTGGAGCTATCGCTATATGCGCAATGATTCTGCCCGGCATATCCGGAAGTTTTATGCTGCTGCTTATGGGTAAATATGCATTTATGATGAACGCCATCAAGGAGTTTAACATCCCTGTTATGCTTGTTTTTATATCAGGAGCAGTCATTGGACTAATCTCTTTCTCTCATTTTCTATCCTGGCTTCTAAAAAAGCATTATAAAATGACTATTGCTCTTCTTGCCGGATTTATGATAGGTTCTCTTATTAAGGTATGGCCCTGGAAAATTCCATCTGATAGATTTGAGGGAATAGACTACCCTTCATTGCCTTCACAATTTGAGACTCTTACAAACACATCACCACAACTCCTCTCTGCAATAATCTTCACCATTATCGGATTATCAATTGTTTTCGCGATAGAATTTATTTCCAAAGCAATGAAAAAATAAAAAATAGTTATATCTTTGCACTCCCTGTTAAAAACAGGATAGGGGTTCGGTAGCTCAGTTGGATAGAGCAACAGCCTTCTAAGCTGTGGGTCTTGGGTTCGAATCCCAACCGAATCACAAAGCAAATGAGCCTTACAATTACTGTGAGGCTCTTTTTATTATGCTGTATATCAAAGAAATAGTTTCTAATATTTCTTATAGAAACAATGTTGATATCAACAGTTTGTGAGAAAGATTATATCGAATATATTTGAAACGTACAAGAGAAATATGTACATTTACACATAAATGTTTGCTGAATGTTTGCCACGTTTGCTAAAAAATAAGGTTAAATATGATTACTTTAAGAATGGTAATCCGTCCGGAGAGATTGAAAAAAGATGGTACCTGGCCGGTAAATTTAAGAATTTCATATCAAAGAAAGACAACTAATCTTTCAACTCCCTATTTTGTGACTAAATCACAAATAAATAAAGCCTTTGAAATAAAAGATCGATTTCTTCAAATGCAAGTGGATGAAGATCTTAATAGGGCCAGGCGAGAGGTCTCCAACTCTTTCAATAAATTTGCTGAAATGAATGTTTCTCAGATAGGGGAGTACCTATCCGACTATCTCTACTCTAAAAAGAAAGATGATATCAATTTTTTTGAATTTGCAGATAAACACATTGCCCGGATGGAGGAGAATAACCAAGCCTCCAGAGGCAATTATGGGATCTCAATAAGAAAAATTAAATCCTTTGTTGGCCATGATAACTTATCATTTAATGATATAACTCTTAGTTTTTTATCAAGCTTCGATACCTGGTTGAAAAGTTCTGGTGTAGGGACTAGAGGCAGATCTCTCTATTTGTCAAATCTAAGGGCCATCTTTAATGCTGCGATAAGAGAGTATAATGATGAAGACAATGATAACATCCGGATTACAAAAAATCCATTTAAACGTTTTTCCCTTCCGAAAGTTGAGTCTCCAGAGAAAAGGGCTTTAAGTCTAAATCAGCTGAAAGCATTGATTTCATATCAACCGGCCAAGGAAACGGTTCTATTTGCAAAGGATGTGTTTCTGCTGTCATTTTACTTGGTAGGTATGAACTCAGTTGATCTATACCAGGTGCAAAAAATCTCTGGGGATAGGATAACATACCGGAGGGCAAAAACCCGGGGAGTTCGGGCCGATGGAGCTGAGATCTCGATTAAAATCGAGCCAGAGGCCATGGAGCTAATTAAAAAATACAAAGACAGAGAGAAGGAGAGAGCTTTTAATTTTCATTACCGGTACACCACTGCTGCAGGGTTTAATTCTGCAGTCAATGAGTATTTGAAGATAATCGGGAAAGAGATTGGAGTAGAAGAACTAGACTTTTATGCTGCCAGGCATACCTGGGCAACACTTTTTGTGAATGAATGTGGAGGATCAGAATCTGAGGCAGCTTTCTGTCTTAATCACGTGTCGGAACACAAGGTAACAACGGGATATATTAAAAAAGATTTCGCCCGGATCGATAGAGCTAATAGGTTGGTGATTGATTTGGCTAAAATATAAACTAAGCCCTTAATTTAGAAATGTTTAATTGGTCAAATCTGTTTGACCACAGAATAATTTCAGAACCTTTAGAATTCAAAGCGTCAATATATTCTTGTTTTGGTTCTTTTTCAATATCATTAACAATTGCTAGTCCTCTTATCGCTTTCCCTGTAATTTTTTGCCTAGTATCCTTTATGTCGTCCCATCCAAAAATAAAATTTGGGACATTTATTTTATTTAGCCTATTGAATGATTTTATGACAATTTCAGATTGTTTACCGGCTATTTGAAAATCAAAAGTAAAATCTAAACCAGTTGAACCTTTTGCTATAAATTGTGGGGTATAAATAATATTTTGTTCATCAAGGAATGATTGAACATCGGTTTTAAAGATCTCAGTTATACTATGATCTGATAAAACTTCCATTTCAGAAATCTCTGATATTGCACAAATCAAATTATGTTTCTTTTGAGCAAAGTTATTGTGATTGGAAACAACTATAAGCTCTTCATCTTTACAAGTTATACCGTAGTTTAATAATATCATATTTAACCATTCTTTTCGCTTAGGAGATCTATTGAATGATACTCCAATAAGATTCAAATTTGAAAGTGTGTTACCATCATCAGATAATAATAGTGAGGAACCTTCTTGTTTAATAAAAATTTCAATGGAATCATTAAATAATCCGGTAAATGGTGTTTTAATAGAAAACCAACCTGAAGCTTTATCCTCAGAGAAAGAAGTATTGTCTTTTAACCATTTATAATAATCATTAATACTATCTTCTATCCAAGAGTTCATATAATTTTATTAATAAAAATTTCTGTTTTTAAATTAATTATTTTTGCAAAGCTATGAATTGCGTCTGCTAAGTTATAATTTAAATCGGATGTGTCTAATATGTTTTCGGGAATAAAACAAATATCTGATAAAGGAATTGCCCAAGCCAAAGTTTTGTAATCATTAACGTGGTAATGTACATGGGGCTCTGATTCTTTAAATGTTTTACCAATATATGGTAAAAATTTTGAAGGCAATGATTCAGTTGCCTTCTCGGGGTTATGATGCCCACTTGCATTAAAATCTATTCGTAATAAGCCAACATAAGTCTCATTTTCTTGGTAGTGTAAACTAAGCTTAATTCTCGCCTTTGAACTCTGATTAATAACCCATAAAAAAGCAAAATCCTCATCATCTTCAGATGTCAATTCAAATCTAAGATTGTATGGAAAAGATTGGTTTATTGTATAAGCGTTAAGAACTATGGAGTCAATTAGAATTTTCTTTTCTAATTGAATCAGATAATTTACTCGTTCTTCTGATAATTTCATATTTTATAATCTTGTATCTGTATCAACTCAGAGAAAATTCATGCTGAAGGTTTTTGCAAATGAATTTCTAGCCTTTTTTTGGAGTTGTTTTGTTTGTCTCCTTTACAGTAGTTGCCGGATGTGACTTTGCATGTTTTTCAGTCACAAATTTTCCAGTTTTTGCACTTCTATAAGTCGGCTTTGCCATTTTATTACTTTTAAATATTAATCTAAAAATCTTTAATTTTCAATTCCAATGGTTTGTTGAACTTTTCAGAGAAAAAATGTTGTAATTCGTGAACATACTTAAAACTTTGCTCAACTACTAAATTCTTAAATGAGTTCTCTTTATAAAAACATCTTTCGAAGTGATCTAAATAATATGATTTATCTTTTCGATGAACTGGAGGTGGATCTTCTGGTCTGATAAAAGAGCCAGCAATAATCGGGTCATAATAAATATTTTTATCATCGACGCCATTAATAGGAATTGATTCAATATTAGATAAATTAACTTTAGGCTTATAAAGTTTTAGTGTATACTCCTCTCCTTCAATAGTATCAATCTCAAAAATGTTGACTCTTTTATTGAGCCTGGATGAAAGAGAAGGAGAGTAATTTTTGATCCGAATGAAATCCCCGATTTCAAAATGTTCTATTTTCATACTTCATTAATAATTAAGTTATTACCATATATAACTGACATCAATTTTGCAGAATCATCTATTTTGGTTCTTACTTGAATAACTGCTCCGAAATCTTTATTATTTACAATTTTTTGAAGTTCTCTCCATTTATTAGCTATATACCATGCGCCTCCTGAAGTTCCCCATTCGCCAAGTCCAGCAATGCAAATTTTTGTATTCGAACCTTCAGTAATCTTAATTATTGCGCAATAATCAATTTCATAATTTGAAATATAATTAAAACTATCATTAGACTTAAAGGTAATTGCTTCTGTTCCAAATGTAATAAATCGATTTAATTGAGATTCAATAATGTCAGTGGATTTATTATTATTTCGACCACCGACTGAACAATAAGAAAAATTGATAGTACTATTACACGATTCATCGGATAAAAGAATAGGACTTTTTTTAGTGAACTTATGAAAAGCAAAAGCAATGTAACTTGCTGCTCGAGAATCTGAAAAAGGAATAACAGAAGATGATCTAAAAATATATCCACTGCCGGGTTTTTCAAAAGGGAATTGACTCGTATCATTTGCTCTAAACAATTCTCCATAAATTATTTTGAAATTGGCTGTATGTTTTCCAAATATTTTTTTAAATGTACATCCAGTATATTTTTTAAAAGCCCAAATTACAGTCCTGTCAAATATGACAACTATGATTCCTCCTGCTATATTTAATAAAATATTAACTAATGGTTGTCCAGATGCAATAACTTCTTGTTCCATAGTTTTATAGGCTTAATTTTTCTAATAATTCAGACTCTTCTAGCAAAATAATATTAAAGCCAGCCTCTCTTAATTCCTGTACTTTCTTGATTTTTGCGGGACCGCAATCCTTACCACAGATAACTATGTCAGTGTTTTTTGAAATTGAGGTATTGATATCTGCGCCCAGTAGCTTTAGCCGGTTTGCTAGATCTTCTCGGACCGGGAAAGAATCTAGTACACCAGTTATGACTACTTTTTTGTTATAAAAGATGTTGTCTTTATTCTCAACAATACTTAAGTCTTGTTTTAAAACATCCTTAGACAGCCTGCGTCCTGGATCGGAGAAGAAGTCTTCATTTTTTTTCTTCTGTGTTTTTGCTGCCGGTCGATCCAAAAGGCACGTAACCTTGTGGATCTGCTGATACTTAATGAATAGTTTTGCACAGGCCCGAGCATCTTCTAAAGCATCATGATGCCTATGAAGGGTAATATCATATAATCCGCAGGCATCCTCAAGGCCAGTTTTATTATGTAATTCATAGGTACAAATTGAATTTATATCAGGTTCTATAATGCCGTAATATCTGCAGTTTACTTTTAGCACATCTAAGTCAAATGCTGCATTATGTGTAACAATTATATTATTAAAGTGATGACTGATGTTAAGCCATACTTCATCAAATGTTGGTTGCTTTTCAGTTTTGGATGGATCTATTTTATGAAGATTTATGCAGTTTTGGTGGTAATTATTACCTGGAGGCTGGATCAGGTAGTAGAACTCTTGGGAGATCTTATAATCGTTAACAACAACAATCCCTAGAGAGCAAGCCATCCGATCTGTTGTTGCAGTTTCGAAATCTATTGCAACAAAATCGGGGATATCAATATATACTGGAACTTTTGATGATTTTTGAAGAGCTTTGATTCTTTTGTTTAGCGACTGTTTGTCATCGATAAGCATATTGATCTTATCTCTCTGCATTAAAGCGACAGCTCTAAGATCGATTATTGGGATGTCCTGTATGTTTTCTTTGTTAAGGTTTGAGTAAAGATCATAAAATCGATTATAATCATCGTGGTAGTCAACCATAGCAATAATTTATTTCGTAAATAAGTAAAGTTTGTTTTTTATCATTAATGTAAAAGTCACAGGCTTTTCATAAAGATCTATCACCATAAAAGTCATTGTGTCCTTTCTATTTAGTGTAGGAACAACTTTAAATACTGTAGTGTTATTAGACTCAATAAGGAATCGATTAATAATATCAAAAACCCATGGATCTTTTGATTCGTCATTAATTAAATTGCTTGTAATAATCGATTTGGAACTGTCTAAATACATAAACGTATTATGCTTAGACATTAAAAACTCATATTTATTATCATTATTTATAACACCAACGGTGTAGGTGTCTATTAATGAGTCTCTATATTTTGATTGTTGAGAGAATAACCAAAAAAATGAAAGCAATAAAAATAGCAGTGTCTTCATATGATTTACTTAATATTTTGACTTAACAAGTATAGCCCGGCCAATCCTCACTATCCCACATCTGCACATCCTACATCCTCTCGGGCAGGGGCGTTTTTTGACTCTGCTCTGAACTCTTGAAATTCTTTCGAGAAAGCATCAAGTTTTTCTAAGATTAAGTTTTGCGGGTTTTTTGAGCAGAGTTCTATTATTTGTGCAGCAAGCATATTATTTGTCTCTATCAATTTTTCTTGCCCTGCCATCAACCTGGTATTGTTTTGCAGCAGCTGCTCCTGCATTTTTATGAGTCGAGACTGATTATCTAAGTAGGAGTGCTCTGATGGTTCCCTCGCAACATTATCTTTTATCTCCGGTATCGTGTACTCTTTATCTTGCTTTAGGAGCATCTCTCCTTCACCGGTAAGTAGCCAGGACTTGTTAAAAGAACTAAAATGTTTTATAAATAAATCAACAAAATGTTTAGGAGGAACTATGTTCCCATTCAGAATTTGACTTATTGTTGCTTTGTTGACTCCCAATATATCGGCTATATGCTGCTGATTTCTAATTGTACCATTCTTTTTAAGGAGGTCAAATGCAATTTTATATGTCAGCAATTCAGGCATTTAAATAAATATTTTAAATAAAATAAACATTATGTTTGTTTATGTAAACAATATGTTTAACTTTGCGTTGTGGTACTTTATGTAGTACAAAAGTACGCATAAAGATATAAAAATAAATAGCAAAATAACGCTAAAAGAGATGGTTAACAGCGAAAATTCTTTTAAACGAGGTTGGCTAAAAGTGCCAAAAGGTAAGCTACAAGAGGTGAAGAGCGAAATTATGCAGGTACTGGAAATTATTTCAAAATCTGCCTGGTTCGCGAAACTTGATGGTCGCACAACTCTCAAACAGATTGAAAAAGATGCTCTAGAGAGAATATTTGAAAAACACGGAATAACAGATATCTGGGGAGAGTCGTAATCATGGCTACAACATTCAAATTAACAAACAGAGAAGAGCAGGTTGCAGAACTGCTTGCCTGGGGAGCTTCCAAGAAAGAGGTTCCGGATCTTCTCCCTGTTAAACCTGGAAGGAGACCAATTGCCATTCGGACAGTTGAGAACACTGTTAGAAATATCTATGATAAGCTAGGTATTCAAAAAGTGAACGAGCTTTCAGCCTGGTATTTTTGCACTCATTTCAATATCAGCTTATCTATCTCACCACTTAAAAGAAAGATCCTTGCTATAGCCCTCTTGCTATTAGTTTTTGCTGCAGAAATAAGCACCTCTTGTGATTTTGTTCGCCCGGGTGCAGCCAGAGCTATCCGAGTCAGATCCGGGAGAAGAAGAAATGAATCAACATTAGATCTGCTTGAGTTATGAAGATGGAAAATGGAATAATTCAGATGCAAGAGTTAGAGCTTAAGAATCTCCTTTCTGAGGCTATTTTTCTGGGTATTCAGGAGTATCAATCTCAATTCGGCAATATGCCAAAATATCTATCGAAAAACCAGGCTTATCAAAAATATGGTCGCAAGATCGTTGACAGATGGATTAAGGAGGGTCTGATCAAAGAACTGAAAGATGGGGATAAGCAGTATAAGATCCGGTTAGATAGACTTGAGTTAGAAAAGGTTGCTGCATTTAGTAATAGGCCTTCATTTTTTAGACATCGTGAATCATGCAGGTAAATAATAAAAGGTCATTACACAGAGAACTTAGACAGTTCTGCTATACTTTTCGAGAGGAGTACTCGAAGGTTAGTAATGTAGTTGATCAATACTATCTATTATCTGACATAATAGAATTATCAAAACAAAAATTTGGCAAGGTTGGAAGGAAGAGAGTGCTGTATACATCTGAGATACTCTACGAGGTAGCAAAAATATTCGGCGTCAGCTCGCAGACTTTGTATCGGGCAAGATCTGCAGTAAGGTCTGCCCGGAATGGTACCCCTCCAAAAAAATACGCTTTATCCTCTTTTAAAAATATTAATTACAAAATTAGAAAGTGGTAACTATGAAGAAATTATCTAATAAGCAGAAGATGATACTATTGTTCATCGCATGCATAATGTTATCTACAGCATCTCTCAACACCTGGTCACAGTTTGGCCCCCTGACCCTGATGTCATTCGTCTCTTCGGCATTAATGCATATTGCTGTGCCGATGTTTTTGGGATGGGTAGTAATACAGAAGAAAATATTAGCATAAGATGACAGCATATGAAGTGAAGAAACTGCTTTGTAAGTATTTCGGACACCGGAAAGCCTACTATATAGAGTCGATTAAGAAGAAAAGATTGAAAAACAATGTGTATAAGCAATTGTGGGATGTCAAAAAAAATACTCAATGCAAGAGATGTGGCAAAGTTATCAACACAGAGTATCTACACAGAGATCTTAAACCGGAGGAATATCTTAGAATTTATGCATATGAAGAGAACAACTGATGTTAACGAATCTCTGAAATCTCAAAAGGCAAAACACAACTTGATATATAATATCAGAAGACGGGATCAAGGCAGAGTCCTGACAAGACAAAAATTGATTTGCTATCACTTCGAAAAGAAGGTAGTTGTTCAGACCAGAAGGCACTCTCGCCTTCAGAGGGAATACGGATTTAACATACAATCTGAAATGTTTTAAGCGATGGAATTTAAGCGATATAACCAGTACAACTCAAGCTCTGCGATTCGATCAGATAAACCGCATGTGCTTATATATTTAAAAAACAACACATTGACTTTTAATGCTGCTGCGACTGAGTTTTTAGAGCTCTACGAAGGCAAGAAAATCGAGTTTTTACAATCAACCAAAGAAGAACGAGATTGGTTCATCACATTGAACTCTCCAGAGGGTTTTTCCCTGAAAAAAAGGCATGCCGGTGGCTTTCAAATTAGTTCAAGGCCTCTGGTATTCGCCATTTTACAGAGTCTCCAATTTAACAACACTACCGCGAAATCCTTGAGGATCCCTATTGCAGATGGGATGGATCCTCAAGCGGAAGCATACGCTCTTCTTACCAGCGCGATAAAAGAGTGAAGAAATTTGCATCACCTGGATTTGCGTGTATAGACTGCGAAAAATCATTTGATTACCAGGATAAGGGAAAAAAGGGAGATCCAATATTTTGCAGATGCCCTCACTCCAGTTACTTGAAATTACTTAAGTACGACTACTGTGTCACAAACTTCATTAAAAAGAGAACAATCAACAGATGAATATAACAAACGAAATAATGCCTTCTAAAACACGCTGGAGAGCTGAAGAGGGACAAGAATATTGCAGTATTAGTATCAGTGTTACCGGGAAATACGGTGTCATAAGAAGTTATGATTTTCGACACCAGGAGGACGATTTTCTTTATCAATCCGGGAACTACTTCAAACCATCTGAAGTAGACAAGTTTTTAGAAAAGATAAAAGCAATATTTAAAAACAGGTTATGAAAACACCCTTTAAATGCCCGTACAACGACTTCTCCTGTGTTCATGTTGACACTTGCGGTATGAGCGTAGAGAAATCCTGTAGTGAGTGTAATCACTCGCATAATAAGACTAGAGCTACCGGTGCAATGCCGGGCTTAGAAGAGTTTGTCAATTTTTTTAAAACCAACATAAGAAATCATGGATTCACAATCTCAAGAAAAAGTAATTAAGGCCGGGTTTACAATCATTCGCGTGGACGATTACCCTTCTCCACGAATAAAATACAAGGATGAAGCTCACAGAGAATGGAATACATTTGAAAAGTATCCGACGAAGGCTGCCAGAGACAGGGCATATGAAGAGCTCAGGATCCAGCAATTTATCCTCGTAGATTAGTCCTTTAAAACGGCATTTTAATGATACATTTTTGCAAAACAGGAGATCCTTCAGGTCCGGGAAGAAAGTTGACAAATAAGTATTCCCGGCCCGGGATCCAACTTCAAGGCATATAGTATGAATGATATGTTAATTTCCACGATTGTAGTTACATCCTTTTCCGGAATATTTCTCGTGATTTTAATCTACATAGCCTTAAGAGGAGAGACTAAGAGTAAAAGTAACCGCTAAAAGAAGTCATTATGAATCAAAAATTTCTATACGATAATAATTCTATCACCTTTCAGTTTGGAAATGGAGATGTGATGGTCAATGCTACAGAGATGGCAAAACCTTTCTGCAAGAGAGCAGGGGAGTGGCTTCGCTTGACTTCAACGATGAATTATATGTCAGCGCTTGAAGCTATGGGTAAATCCCATAGGTCTAAGCTCGTTTTGACTGAGAATGGAGTTGGCACTTGGATGCACGAAGATGTTGCCCTGGAATTTGCACGATGGCTTTCTCCTGTCTTTGCAATTTGGTGTAATGACAGGATCAAAGAGCTTATGAAGTATGGTTTTACAGCGAACTCAAATAAAATAGACGAACTCATTAACAATCCGGATCTTCTCATATCTCTCGCATCACAACTTAAGAGTGAAAGAGCAGAAAAAGAGGTCCTTCATAGTCGCAATTTACAGCTTCAGGAGACGATTATGCGCCAGTCTCCCCGGGTTCGATTCTCAGAGGCAGTTGAAGCATCTAATCAATCCGTTCTAATAGGAGATCTAGCTAAAATCTTATGTCAAAAAGGTGTAGAAATTGGACAAAACAGGCTATTCAAAGTTTTAAGGGCCCGTGGGTTCCTCTGCAGCAAAGGCGATGCTTACAACACTCCAAGCCAAAGGGCAATGGAGATGGGCCTTTTTGAAATTAAAAAGAATCTGATAATTAAACCAAATGGAACAACTCTAGTAACAACTACGCCAATGGTCACAGGACGTGGCCAGGTATATTTTGTCAATAAAATGCTTAGTGAAATGAAATCTTACAATATAAGATGACAAAAATATAATGCCTATGAATAAATGACAATTGTCTCCTGTGCCGTTGGTTGCAAGCAAAAAATGTCACGCCACAGGAGACCTTTACCGACTAAAAAATGAATTATATAATAATACATCCAGGTCAGGAACCGGTTATTACAAACTGGTATAATGACAAAGAATACCAAAAGGGATCACTAATTATAAATCTCTCTGCTAAAACATATACTGTTGACGGTCAATGTTGGAAAGAGATAAAGAAAAAGTAGAGTTTATGAAGATATCATTACCATTTATTGACACTCAAAGGCATTTTGCTGCAATGATGGCATTGTACGATGCTAAGGTTGCAGAGTATAACGCACAAGTGGCAATAGCCAGAGATTCAGGAGATGCTTCCCGGCAATTTCTAAAGAGCGCTCACAGAGAGCTGTGGCAAGATTTGATTCGTGCTGCTAAAGGAGAAATGGCTAAAATGCTATTCATATTCCAGGGAAAAGATACTCAATCACTCATAGCCAGGAAGCCAGGAAGCGCCTTAATTTTAATGACAAATCGTAAAAGGATGTCAAACCGCACCAAGAAGTCAGAGGTCACTATTTACCGCCTTCTGGAGAGATTAATCGATGCCGGAATAATAGAAAAGAAAATTAACCACGGCACACAGCGCGATTTCGAACTACATCTGAACCGGGAAATGGTCCCGGTGTCGGATTACAAAAACGAGAGATTTGACCCACTTCTTGAAATTTTGAAAAACACGACTGACAGCGCGATTCAAGAGACATTACGTTCAATTTGCACGCCATGTTCTAGTAACTTGAACAATTTTAATAATGAAATAATCACCGAGAACTCACTAGAACACGAAGTGGAATCAGCTCCGCTGATACTCTCCAATGAACAATCTGGAACATTTTACGGGAACACAGGAGATCCTTCACCCGGCTATCGCCTTCCCGTCCCTGCCGATAGTGCGAAAATTAACATCTCTACAACTAGAAGCCAGCTCCTAAACGCTTTCGGAGTACCGGTTGCCCCTCCGGATAGTACGGAAATTAACATCTCTAATCCTATCGATGCTGGTGCTGAGTATGGTAAAAAGATTGAACAGGCAAGAAAGAGAGAAGAAGAAAGGACCAGAGAGTATTCAATTATGCTAGTAGAATTTGTTATATCTATCTTATTTTCAACGAAAAACATATTTACTTCTGAAAGAGAGCGAGCGTATAAGCTTTCAGAATACTACTTCGAAAAATTTAGTAATGCAACTGATTGTGAATTAGCATTGAGAAATTATCGAGATCGAGTCAGGATTGTGCAAAGGTGGCTTGAAAACCACCCGGAGTATGACTTTTCAAATATCTATCCTGCAGCATATATGCACCCGGAGAACTACTCTTCCGGATTCATTAACACCGGTAAATGGTTGAAAAAGGACCGAGAGAACAGGGAGTTGCAGTATAAACAGCGGAAACTTAAAACGGAGGAGGCAACCGTTATGTATGCCATAAAGCGAATGAAGAAATGGAGAAATGAATCTTCATACAACTACTGGAGATCTTACGTGATCAATAAAGCACCGGCAAAAGTAGCTCAGTTCGAAGAGATCGCTAAGATAGAACTCAAAAGAATTGCGTTAAACGCAAATTAATTGACGTAAAACGCAATATTATTTCCACAAAATGCAAATTAATTTCCAAAAACATTTTTATCATGCATAAAAGTAGAGAGTCAATAGATCAGCAGCAAGCTGCTCAAAATGAAATTGACAAAAACAATATTCTTGATGTTGGTTCAATTTCAGGAATCCAGATTTGTTATAAAACGAATGAACCATGCAAATACAACTGCAATGGATTGTGTCGGGAATCTTATTAAGGTGTCATTATTTTTAAATAATTATTTTATGTCAAACTTCAGCAGTGATCAGTCAAAATTTAAAATGGTTGTTTATCTCAAAAACGGCCAACGAAAATGTTATTATTCATTGATAAATGAAGAAAAGAAGGGTGATGAATTTGCATTAAACGGTATGATTCGAAGGCTCCTTGATAGAATTCATAAAGGTCGATATCAAACAGCACTAATTATCGATAGATATACAGATAAAACAGTAAAAAAATATGTTAACGGTAAACTTGAACTGGTATGATAACATCAAAGATTAAAATTAGAGAGCATATTTGTGAATATGCAATTGGAAAATTCAGCGCAGATTACTGTAACCCGGTTAAGATCCCGGCCAGCTTCGATCTTTACCACGTTATCTGGGACCTCGTTGCTAGGAGACCTTATGACCGGCCAGTTGACTCCGGGAACTTAGAGATAGTTATTCCCAATCGGCAGGAGCAGCAATCTCCTAACACAGTTACCGGTAAGAACCCGGAGACGTTTAATTACTTTTCTGATCGGAGTGCTAAGATTATTGATTTCAAATTTGAAACAATGATGTTTGCCGAGCTGCATGATCTGCTTGATGAGAATAAGCATCGCAACGGTATCGAGTACCAAGTTACTGTTCATATATTTATTAACAAGTACAACATCACTTCTATTTCTGAGGAGGCGTTACTTAAAAACTACTACCGGTGGAGAAAAAAAGTTAAACGTTTGACTTCTAAAAGAAAATACATAAAGCAGCCGGTATAAAAAATATTTCCATGTTTTCGTGTTTCGATTTGTCCGATAATGTGGGAGAAAAGTTGCCAAAAGTGTCCCAAAAGTGTCCCAAAAATGTCCCAAAAGTGTCCAGTGGTTGATATTCAATAATTTAACAAGGGTAAAAAATAACATCTAATATTATTTTTGTATGAAATCTAAAATATGTGCAAATCTAAAGCTATGTTCTACAGCTGACGTTGCAAGTGTATCAAAAAACAATATTGTTTTGAAAGAGGGTAAGAGTATGATTTATGTTCAACAAAAAAAGCCTTCTGCTTTCAATATTAAAAGCTATCCAACAGATGCTGGTTATAGAAAAGATTTTACAATGCAGTCAATATTACCACTTCCGGAGACCAATTCTTTTTATAAATTTAAACGATCACTTATTCTGCAGCTGCAAACATCTGCCGGAGAAACTCACATCATTGGTTCTATTGATTTTCCTGTTAGGGCAGAATTCTCCGGTGATAATAACATAGTAACAGTTGATTTTAAGCAATCGGAGCCCGGATAGCCGTCCTTTAATTCCGTATTATAGGTATATAAGTTTGTGACTGTTTATTATGAGCAGTCATTTTTTATTTTATTCTTATGAGTAAAAAATATTTTTTACAAGAACTCTATTCGAATCCCTGGGCAATTAGCTTTCCGGCAATTGAAACATTACGGGCAGCTGCTCTGCAAAACATAGAGATGCTTTCTGAAGATCACGAGCCTTTATCTATCACCGGTATTCATCCTTCGGGTAACGTATCAGCATCACATTCTCCAGGTGAGGAGTTTGATGTGTTCAGAGATTTCCCGGAAGGATCCGTCGTTGTTTTGCCTCTGATTGGCATAATGACGAAATACTGGAGCTGGTGGACTTGGGGGGTAGATAATATCGCTGAGCTAATACGCGCTGCAGATCTCTCTTCAAAGATTTCCGGAATGGTCATCCTGATCAACACCCCGGGAGGAGATGTTACTTCTGTATTCCAGATCTCCGATGCGATAAAAAATGCTACCAAACCAGTCTATGCATTGGTAGATGGTGGATGTTACTCTGCAGGTGAATACGTAAGAGGGTTTTGCACGAAGTCGTATGCTCTTCATGAGATGTGCGGTTTTGGAAGCATAGGTATAGTTGCTACGTTTCGAGATTATAAGAAGATGGAAGAGGAGTTTGGAATCAAAACAGTAGTGATATATCCTCCGGAGTCGAAATTTAAGAATCTCCCGGAACGACAGGCCCTCGATGGCAAGCCAGATTTAATAATCAAAGAGCAACTCACTCCCTGGGCAGTACATTTTCAGGAGACAATGAGAACGAACCTCCCGGCAATGGATGATACTGTAGTGGGGATCCTCGAGGGAAAAGAGTTTTATGCTGCTGATGCGGTGAAATTTGGATGGATAGACGGGATAACCAACTTGGAAGGAGTAATATCTGAGATCACAAAAGAGATCAATACAAGAAAAACAATTTTATAATTTTAATCCAGAACAGATGAATTTCAAAGAACAATTACTGAAAGTTCTAACTAAGCTCGGGCTTGCAGCAAAAGCTGCCGAGAAGAAGTTAACTAATGAAGACTGGGCAAAAGTTGCTGAGTCGTTCAAAAAGGAATTCGGAGTAGAAATCGGAGCTGCAGCTGCAAAGGCTGACACTCCTCCAGCTCCGGAGCTAGACCCTGACGTGCAAGCGCAGGCGGAATCTATCCTCTACGGGAAATCCAAAGAGGAGAAAGCACAAGATGAGGAGACAAACCCGGATGAAGAGCCTACTTCTAACGAAGATGAGGACAAACCTGAAGATGAGGAGACAGGCACAACGAAGAAAAAGAAAAAAGCATCTTCGGATGCCAATACTTTGATTACTGGCCTTTCAAACTTGGTTAAGAGTCTATCCTCAAAACCCGAATCTCAAGATCCAAAAGCAGTATCTCAAATATCTCAAAACGCTATGATGTCAAAAGTTATGGGCTTAGCAGGCCACACCGAGAAACACCTCTTTGGCATTGAACATCCTTTCTTTGCCCGTGGAAAATTTCACAACGATCTAATGCTAACGAGAAAGCAAGTAGATATTGGTTCTATAACCGGTAGCCAGAAGAAAGCATTTATGCAAGACTTCACCGGGTACGTGGAAGGACTTGCCGGCAGATCTGCAGAATTGGATGCAAGAAATATGCTTGGCAGTTTGGATTATAACAAGATGATCTCCGGAGAGAGCTCTATTGATTACTCCGATTTGACTGATAAGGCCGGTGAATATATCATCAGACGCCAGGATTTGATCCTTGCGTATTTGAGAAATTTACCTTCTGTTACAGCTATTTTCCCTCGGGTAAGTAATGTTCAGAACAAAGAGATCGCTCCTGGTGCAAACTTCGGAGAGCTATCTCAAGGGTACCGTGCCGGAAAGGTATTCAAAGGCAACGTAGCTTTTACTGCAGAGATCTACTCTGTAGTTGACGTGATGTTCAAGTTCCAATTCACCGACATGATCAAGCTTGAGAAGCAGTACATTGGATATCTAAACAGGGAAGGCTCAAACGTGATCAAATGGTCATTCATTGAGTGGATTATCGTTCACTTCTCGTCAATCTTACTTAACGAGCAAAACAGGAGAAACGTAGTAGGTGTAAGAGTGCCTCAGCAAGCTGTTGTCTCTAACCCTGCAATGTTAGCTGCAGATGGAGCATTGAGAGCGATTGAAAGAGTAGAAGAGCAGCTGAAGGTCCTTCCGTTCTCTGACCTGAAAGTGTATACAGATCAGACGATCCTTGCATACCTCGAAACGATGTACGCTTATGTAGAGCAAATCGTACCGTCGATGGATGGTTACAAGATGTATGTCAACGAAAAGCATCGTAGATGGTACCTTGCGGCCTATCGTGCAGCATATGGGCAAGATGGTGATTTTAACACAAATAAAGATCAACTAATTGACACCATCTCTCCTTCGAATATCGTATGGTATCCTAACGCAGATGCTATTGTATACAAGGTTTGGATTACAATCCCGGGTAACGTAGAGCTGTATGAAGATAAGCCAAACGAGATGTCGATGTTCTATTTTGAGCGAGACTTTGAGTCCATCTTAACACTGTCAAGATGGAAAGAGGGTTCTGGCATACAGCAAGCAGGAGTACAATACGATACAGCTGCAGCACTGGAGAGTTCCGGAAGAAAGGATCAGTGGATATTCACAAACTACCCAGCGACTGTAGTGGCGAAAGATGCAACAACTGTTGATGGCAGTAAAAACACTCTATTCCTAACCTCGGATAATACAGCTCCAGGAGCGGAAGAACCAGCACTAACACTAACTGATATCACAAACAAATCTATAGAGAAGGTTTACAAAATCGTGTGTGGCAATACGACTAATGCTACTACGATTAAGAAAACTGAAAACTTTTCGAAGATATCTGCAGATTGGGTACCTACAGCTGTTGGGGATTATATTAAGCTTTATGCAGAGTTGGAAGATTATACAGCTACTGTAGACGGTGAGACAGTTACCCGCTCTAGAGCTACCGGCAAGTTCCTGGAGCTTGAAAGAAAGGTTACTGCCTAATTTTAGAGGGGGGGCAACCCCCCTTATTTCTAATCACGTTAAAAAATAATGAGATGATAGGTACACAAAACATACCGCGTAATGCGAAGGAGAGCGCAAGGCCCTCTTTAAAATATCGCATCTATTACGCACGCGTAAGAGATGAAGTCGATATGGACTCCTGGCCGGCTCCAAACAATGCAACTATCGTTAGCGTGCCTCTTAAACCAGGTAAGGTGATGCACTACATAGACTGTATGATCAATACAGTGCGCGCTAATGCTGCTTCAGTTGGCGAGATTTCTCCTGAAGGGGAAATAACCATTACTGCAGACTTAGAAGGGCTGTCAAAGGCTTTATTGGCTTTTCTATGGGGAAACAATGGCGAAGATATGGTGATTATATGGGAACACTGTGGAACGAAACAAAAATTCATAGCCGGATCTCCTTGTTCCGGTCTTATGATGACTTTCACAAAGGCAGGCTTCGACGAAAATTCAGCAGGAGCATCTCTGCAGTTTAAGGGCCAGTGTCCCGATCCTTATAACTTCTTTGATGGAGAAGTTCCCCTCGAAGATCCGGAGGTAGTTGCTGCAGATGCAACAACAATTGCTCTGGGTGCAAAAGCCCACTATAAGGTTAGTGAGAACACTGTTGCCACTGCTATCACAGATATAACTGGTGTAGCAGATGCTGATATCAACCGGATTATTGAAGTCATCGGTAATGGATCTTCTAATGCAACAACGATAGCTGCCAGCAGCAAGTTTATTCTACGCTCCGGCGCAACATTCGTAGCTGCAGATGGTGCCAGAATCGCTTTCCAGATTGCGAAAGTAGGTGCCGGTTCATATGCTTTCTATGAAGTTTCAAGATCTTAACTCAGGTACAGATGAAAAAACTAACATTCATAGAGAAGAATGACGCATTAGTGATGCTGCATGACGTGCAATTTTTTGATGCAGACTGCATACTGCTTGCCAAAGTGAGTCCACAGTCTAAGCTTCAAAATGAGATTGCTAAGGCAAATGATTTCATTCACTCCTCTCTACAGAGTAAAATTCTTATGGAGCTCCTGGACTGTGTCACAATAGAAGAGATCCAGGAAGCTAGAGGTGTGCTAAAAACAAAAGCCAAAGAGCCAAAAGCTGAAAAACCAAAGGCCGAAACACCTAAGGCAGAGAAAATGAAATCTGAGAAGCCTAAAGCCAAAAAGGAAAAAGCAGAGGAAGTTCCAGACCAGGAACCATCTCCGGAGGCAGAGGATCCTGCTGAAAAAAAAAAGGATACAAAAGCATGAGGAGTTCCCCGGCATAGATTGGGAAAATACGTTAGACACTAATATTCAACTTTGTCTGCTTCTCTACAACGAAAGGGTGAACGCCTTCAATCGGATGAAGAGGGCAGACAAATTTTTAGATGACAATCCTAATTATGTAAAATGCCTAGAGGTAGTAGACAACGATGTGCTGCACAGGTTAGCCGATAATGAGCTGCTCCACTTTCAAGACAGTAAGTCATTCCTGTACAAACATCCTCTGGCTGCTCAAAAGAAATTTGAACAAGAGTGTCTCGAAGATCTAGCGGCATTGAAGAAAAAATCTCCGGAGAAATTTATTTGCGAAATGACAAATGTCACTCAAAACATTCGCAGAATTAATTCTCAGATACGACAGAAAAAATACAAGGATGAGGAGATGCTTCGCTCCTGGGAAGAAAATTTAATGAAAGCAGAATTCAGATTAAAAATTCTGGCAGAGCTCATAAAATGATGGAATTATTTGAAAAACATACAGATTTGCGCATTTTGACATTTTTAAAATACCTAAGTAAGTAAAAAACAAAGCTATGGCCACTCTTAATTATTATTTATCTCTCGAACTCTCCCAACTGAGACCAACACACTTGGGTAAGGGCTTGCATTCCAAATTTTGAAGAACACCGTAAATGTGACAAGAGGCACCACAGGTGCCAGATTGCAGAGATTTGAAGAGAATATTTTCTAAATGCTAAATAAAAATAGAATTATTAAAAAAACCAACGGATGATTGAGCAGGTAAAAAAACTACCGGTAGGTGTGCTTGAGAGTTTCCTTCAAGATAGAGTCCCTGAAAAATATGGGATTGCTCCTGAAGTGGCAGATTATATCCTGCAGCTTAACGTAGCTCAACTGATTCATAAAAAAAATGGATCGATAACGGAAGCAGCTCTGAAGCTTCAAAAGGAATATCCGCATCTATCTATATCAACATGCAGATCCCGAATCTACGACTCAATCAATATTCTCAATACATCATCTTCAGTAACAGCTGAAGCTTGGAACTTATACTTCGCAGACGAGATGATGAAGCTTCGAGATTTGAATATAATATGCAGAGATCTCAAAGAGGCGCGCATATGCGCAGAGAAAGCAAGAGAGTACAGAATAGAAGCAGCTGCCAACATCATAGATCCGGACAGGATTAAGTTCAAACCACAGATCGTTTCTCCTGATGTGGAGATCGAAAGGATGGGAATCAAGAAGGAGGGCCTACTGATAGCTTACAAGAAAGCGATGAAGATCATTGAGGCAAGAGATATCCCTGAAGCTGAGAAGTCACGATTAAAAGGAGAGGTGGACAGGGAGCTAAACATTCAAACGATTGAACCAGATGCAAACAAGTAATGAGAAATATATAGAAGATTACTTATCGGTAGTTCAGATTTTAACAAAACTGGCCGATACTCAAAACTTAATCATTGAGGGTGGTCGCGGTACCGGTAAGTCTACACATATACAAGGGCCTAGGTTAGATCGCGTGCAGAACTCAATGCCCGGCTGTTTAATTATATTGGGAGCTGCTACCTACAAATCAATCTTCGATAATATCCTCCCTGGGATAATGGAATACTTACTCAAGAATTACGAAAGAGGAATATATTTTGAAGTGGGCAAAAAGCCTGCAAAGCATTTTAATGTCCCAGATTCTATATTTGACTGGAAACATACAATATCATTTGCTTCCGGTACAGTCGCGCAGCTAGCTTCTGCAGACAGGCCTGAAAGCTTCTTAGGAAAAAATGCAGCTCATCTTGTTATTGATGAGATGCTAAAAATTCCACAAAAAAAGTTTGTAGATCACGCTATACCGGCATTAAGGGCCGATAGATCAAAGTTCGGGATGTCCCCATACTTTATGGGCATCACCGGTACGAGCTCCACTCCTAACTTCGAGACGGACGAAGACTGGTGGTTATCTTATGAGAAAAATATGAACCAGGAGCTTATTGATTATATCATTGAAATAGCTCTGGAAATTGATAAAAGAAAATTTTCTCTTGAAGAGGCAAAAAACAGTTATAACCAGCCGGAGATTGAAAAACTGGTAAAATTCATCAATCGTTGGGAGACTAGGATCAATGAATTGAAAAAAGGTCAGACTTATTATCTAAGAACATCCTCTCTCTCGAATATAAAAATTCTAGGCATCGATTATATCGAAAATCAAATAGATCTGCAGGGAATGGACGAAGGGAAATTGAACAACTCAATTTTCTCAGTAAGAAAGCGAAAAGTGGGAGAGAGATTCTTTGGTAAGTTTGGGAAACAGCACATTTTCGATGATTCCTACACCTATAACGTGATTGACACATATTCAGCTGATATGACGCCGGAACACACTTCGCGAAATCTGAAACACTGTGTTACGACAAAACCTCTTGTAGCAGGCTATGATCCCGGGCCATTCTCTTCAATAATATTTGCTCAGAAAAAGGAGAATGCGACATCAAAAGAGTTTCAAGTGATCAAAGATTTTCACGTAATACATCCACGTCAACACGAAGAGCTGGCAGAGGAGATTGATATTTTTTTTAAGTATCACTCCAGGAAAGAGATCTACTTACACTATGACCGAGCAGGAAATCAAAGAGATCCTGCCTGGAGAAAGTACAAACCCCTCTCCGGAGGAGAAAAGGACGAAGATGCTGTTCTGCTTAAGAAAGCGTTGGAAAAGAAAAAATGGAGAGTGCATCTACTCTCTATCGGCCAGGGAACTATAGCTCATTCGACACACTACCGTTTGCTGAATATCCTTTTTGGAAAACACGATAAGAAGATCCCCGATGTTTCAATCTGCAGGAATGAGTGCGAGACATTGATCTCAAGCATCAACCACACTCCTCTGAAACGACACGAAGGAGAAATTATGATTGATAAGAGTTCGGAAAAAAATCTTCCATACGAACAACAAGCACTCTATTCACCACAGCTGGCAACCGCATTTATGTATATGCTTTTTGGTGAGTTTAAGAGCTTATTACCACAGTACTCAGGTTATGACGGAGGAAAAATAAGAGATACATACTCCGCATAAATGGTCCTTTGACAAATTAACGCAAAAAATGAAATTTGAGTATGACTACAATTGATGGATACGAAGCAATAAGAAGAATGAGAGAGATATCGAAAGGATCTTGCTTCAGTATTATGTTTTTAACGTGCGACAGAAAAAGAGAAGAGGGTGGGGAGTTGAGAAAATATGATAAATGCAGGATAAGGCCGGCAGAGTACAATGAGCTTGCAGAGACATCTCCGGATCATTTTCTCTACTTCACCGATGTTGAAACAGGGATGGCAAGAAGATGCTGGAAAAGGCTTATCCGATACGTGGGATTTGCACCCGACTATGAAATGATAAAAGTTGATTGGTATAAATAATTGAGATATGAAAATAGAACAGTACGGCAATCAGGGGATTGTTTTTGACGAATCCGGAGGAGTAATCACTTTTGAGGTACAGGGCCTTCAGGATAAGTTTGGCGATTTTGAAAAAAGGGTAGAAGAGAAGAAAGATTCATTCTACTCTCGCTATATGAATGAATACTCCGGCATACGCATAGGAGATCACATCGTGCCGGCTTGGGGAGATTCTAACCTTTATCCACAATCGGTTTTCTCATTAATCTCGGCAAATAAACTAATCCCGCAATTGATAGAAAAGCAGGCAGAATATATGTTTGGAAAGGGACCATATCTTTTTAGGGAGATAGTTGAGGGTAAAGAGATAATTAAAGAACCGGTTCAAGACATTGAGGTCGAAGAGTGGTTGAAATCTTGGGAGTCAAACGGGTTACAACCTTTTGAGGAGTATATACTGCAGACAATACAGGAGTACTATCACGTGCCTGCAGTAGCGTCGAAATTTGTTTTTTCAAGAGCAAGGCGATTAAGCTCTATGCCTAACTTCAGGAGCTGGTCATTGCCGGTGTTAGGATTAGATAAACCGGGCCTTGAGAACATTCGCCTGGCTACAAAAAACATTGGAGTAGAAAAACGATTCCGCTATAATGAGCTTGAGGATGTTTGTGTAGGAGATTGGCTCAACCCGGTGCGACAGAACTTCGAATTTTACGACAAGTTCGATCCTGCAAACCCATTCGGGAGTTCAACGGCATACACATTTAACAGAAACAAAAGCTTCACAAAAGAGGTCTATCCACTGAACCGGTGGTTCGAAGGAAGCTACGACTGGATCAAAGGAGCAAACCTAACTCCTAAGTTCATCAATAGCTATTTGAAAAATGCACTCAATGCCCGGATACACGTTCTGATCCCGGGAACTTGGGTAGATAAGCATAGAGATTTGCTTAAAGGAATTTGTGATAATAACAGGGCCGGGGAAGGACTACAGCTACGCTATAATGGAGTTTGGTTAGTTGATGTCGAAACAAACGAACCTCTGGAATATCGAGAAATAATGATCGAGGAGCTGATTCAAAATAAGCTGAGAGAGATAACAAACCTTATGACCGGAGAGGGAAAAAATCAAGGCAAGTTATGGGCCTCAATAAAGTATAATTTGGGCAATACTGTAGAAGAGTGGGAATTTAAAGAGATTCCTTCTAACTACAAGGACTTTATCGAAGCTTTGACAACTTATGACAAAAGAGCCGATCAGGTTGTACTTGCCGGTGTTGGGATTAATTCGTCTATCTCGAATGTGGAGAAAGATGGCGTTATCTCGAAGTCGGGATCAGATGTCTTCTATAATTATATGATTTACATCAACTCTTTGGCTGTGCCGGAGTACTTCATTTGCCAGGATATAAACCGGGCAATACAACTCAACTTCCCTGGGAAGAAAAATCTGAAGCTTGGCTTATACCACAGAACACCTCCGAAAACATCGGAGATATCACCTAACAACAGAATGGAGGAGGTAACAGAATGATAAAAATACCTTTCAACCCAGGGACATTTTCGCAAGAGGCAAAGGATCTTGTCTCGGGCGTTAACCTTACTTTCCAGTACGACAACATTAAGTCGAGACTATCACAAACGGGAGTTGCAATAGCAAAAACACTGGGAAAAGAGACCTACGAAAAACTGGTTGCAATTAATATGGAGGATTCGGAAGAAAAGTTACTTGCGCTTGACTATCTTAAAAGAGCAATGCTCAACTTCTCGTTCTATCATCACCTGATTTTCATTGCGGTTCGCATTTCAAATGATGGAGTGACAACAAAAAAGAATGATGATGAGACAACTGCCTTCAAATATCAGACAGATGAGCTCAAGATCTCGCTAGTCGAATCTGCCTGGTTCTGGATGGATCAACTGTACGAACTGCTTAACACACACACAGAGGTCTTCACAGAATGGCAAGAGTCATCTCAGAAGAAACAACTTAAGTCGCTCTACGTAACATCTGATGATTTCAGATATATTTTTGGAGTTGAATCTACTCACTTCTTTGTGTCATCGATGCCTCTTATTCGCAAAACTATTGACGAAGATATCGCTTGCCGGGCAGATCTAGATGAGGTCAAAATCCTCGAAGCTGATACAAGTGCGGTGAAGGCGTTGAAAAACGAGATATCTGCACTCATTAAAAAAGCAATAGTCTACCGGTCGCTCTCTCTCGCCTGTAAACTCTACTCATATTATGAATTGCCTGCCCCTCTTCGCCGATCGGCAGATGATGAGCTGCATAAAGGGACATCTTCAGAAGAGTATGTGAAAAAATCGGTGTCTGCTATGCTAGCAAATAATGCAGATCAAATACTTTTGAAATTAGAGACAAAGCTGCAGGCTCTCAAGAATAAAAATACGGCATCTTCCCGTCCGATAGCTCCTGAAATAATAACTGACGAACAGGATAAATTTTGCTGCAGCATATGAAAAAAATAATCATAGATAAGCAAGTCGTTAACATCCCTCAATCCTGGGACGAGTTAACTGCAGATCAATATACATTCATATCAAACCTGATTTACAGTTACTCTTGTGAAGAGATAGATATAGTGCAGCTACAGCTTTTTGCTGTCTGTAAAATTCTTAATCTGCAGGTAAAACAAAAAAGCAGTAAGAAATCGCTTTCAAACTACTTTTTATTTTTGATTTCTCTTATAAAGATGAGATTTATACTCCTTTTTAAGAGAGTCTCCCGGGAGAACTATATCAAGTATAGAGATGCAGCCAGAGAGTGCTTCATGGTTTATGAAGAGAAAAATGATTTGCTGGAATTTAATATGATTCAAATAGCGAATGAAATGAGTTTTTTATCTGCAGAGAATTTCAATATAACATTAAGTAACAACCCTATCAAAGAGATTTCGGGCATTGGTCCCGGGAGAAAGTTTAATGTTGGATTTGTGATTAACACAGACTTGACAGCAGGTGAGTATGCAGACGTGATGGATATGGTAATTGCCTGGGAGGAGACAAAACAACCTGAAATTCTTAATTATATAACGGCAATGCTATATTCGAAAGCAAGCAGTCTAAGAGATGTAATAGATAATGAAGAGTTGATAAAAAATACCGGAAAACAGCCTTTTGCGATAAAATATGCTGTCTATCTCTGGTTTGTCTCAATATCTAACTACTTTCTTAATCACCCAGTTTACTCTCATCTGTACCTCGGAAAAAAAGCTGAAGGAGAGAAAATAACTCTTGGAATGGGAGAGACACTTATCCGACTCTCGAAAGCTGGTTACGGGACAATAAGTGAAATGAGAAACAAGAATCTTATAGAATACATGGATATTCAAGTTGCAGAGCTGCAGGAGTCAATAAGAGGAGCACTCGCAGCAGGCATTGAGCCAACCAAAATTTCAGAAAAAACCGGTAGAACACTCTCTCAAATAGAATTACTATCATGATCAAACATACAAACATACTTGAACAATACCTCTATTTTTCAAAATTTGTGAGTAGAGAAGTGAGAGAAGCGCAGATCATCAAGAAGGACCTGAGCTTGCATCCTGACTATTCCGATTTTATTAAAAAGGTGAAAGCGATACCCGAGACTTATCACTGTCCGGAAATTCGAAATATGATTTTTTCTGTCAACGCCGGTTTTGTCTCAACAGCCGTAAAGAACACAGACGGTTATCTTCTTTTTGTGGAATATGGGGCAATAGATATTGAAAAACAAGGCAGCAACGACAATTCAGAAATGGTATTAGCAATCTCGATTGCTCACGAGATGCCATCATCTTCCGGAGATATGATAGAAGAGCTACTCCTCTCTCAAACATGCTTCGATTTACTAAAAAAAATACTTGACAAGATGTATGAAGATTATGAAAATCTGGAAAACTGTCAAGAAAACGAGTTAGTAATTTATCCTGCTGAATTATATCCAATTATGCCGGCCGAATTTTTTGGACGAGGAGGATGGACAGCTATGTTTAAATCAGGGAGGATATTGCCATGACACAGCAGGAATTTGTAGATCTTTTTGCAATGATGCCGGACTGGAGCTCCAGGTATGAATACATAATGGACAGATGTGCAATAGTTACTATGCCTGTTGAGATGCATATACCTCATTATCGCATTGAATCTTGCCTGTCGAAATTATATTTCTGCGTCAAAAAGGATCCGGACATACAAATTCTAGCCTGGGGAAATAATCCAATATCGCTTGGCCTAGCAGGAGTGATCTACGACATATTCAATGGCCGTCCGGTGGTCCCTAGTTATGAGAAATTATTTTTCCACACCCGTAGTGGCCTTCAGGATCATCTATCGCCGGCAAGAGCTGCAGCAATGATTGAGATGTTACAACGATTAACAAACGCCTGATATGTATAATTTTTTCAATACCGAAGAACCGGATAAGTACACAAATGGATTTCTCGATATAATTTCTCAGTTCGGAAGTATATCGTACGATAAGGATGAGATGATGATCTTGTTTGAACCATCAATTACCTCCCCGGATGACCGTGAAAGAATTTATAATGATCTCTTCACTCCTGGAGAGATTCTCTACAGATATTACGATCACGGACAGTTGCATATAGATTATAGAGATCGTTACCTCGCTGCTACTTCCGAGGCATATTCTCAGAAGAAGCAACTTCAGCAAAAAATTGATGAATACTACGGGCTATGATGACGGACGCAATTATTAAGAAAGAGTTTGTGAGACAGATCCTCAAAAGAGATTCTGACTACATAAGAGAGTTTCAAGCGAAGGTTGTGGAAGAGACCAGGCTAATAAAAACAGGAGAACTCTTACTAGATCTACGCGGTCAGTCGGGAGCTAAAATATTACAAGGCGAAGGTATGCACCTACTTTCTGTCAATTTTTTGAAATATCTAAGATTCCAGGATATTAATAGTAATTCAAAAAAAGGTAAAAAACACGCAAAGATAGATATCGGAAATAATTATGATCGCAGGAATAAGGAGATGCCTCTTCGCCGTCACTTGGCACTATATAATAAAGTGATTTATGGTCGGTTATACAATGAGACAAAAACAGATCTAAAATATGGCTACACTGAAGAAATAAAAAAACAAATAACAGAGCAGCTTGAAGCTGCCGGCTACGAAAAAAAATAAGTTATGGCAAAGATTCAAAGCGACAAAATGCAATGGGAGCTTCTTATCAAAGATTCAGAAGCTCAAAAAAACATAGCAAATCTCTCAAAAGCGAATAAGGATCTTGAAAAATCAAACAAAGAGATCCGGCTGGAGATGGCCAGGCTGGAGGCGCAGGGTAAGAAGAACTCAGAAGAGTGGAAAGGTCTGCAAGATGTTATGAAGAAAAATAACGCTGAGATTTCTAACAATACACAGCTCATTAAAGCTAACGAAAACCAGCTTGGAATTCAGAATATGACTATGAATCAGCTTAAAAAACGATATCAGGAGTTATTGAAAGAGATGAACAACACATCGAAAGCTACAGATCCAAAGGCCTGGGAATCGTTAAAATCTCAGCTTGATGAAACAAAAGGAGCTATGTCTAATTTGGCCGGAGGTACACAAAAGGCAGAAGGTGTGATGATCTCCTGGGGCTCTGCAATGAAAATTGGTCTTATGGGGGTTTTGGCCGGACTTGGGCAAAAGATTTTATCTGTACTTGGAGATATTTTCTCGCTTGAAAAAATCATTAATTCAACTCAATCTACCGGAGATAAGTTCGCATGGACAATGGCTGGGCTTGAAAATGCATTTAGTTATTTAAGGTTGAGTATTGCTACAATGGATTTTTCAAATTTTACAGAGAATCTAAAAGAAGCATATAGAGTTGCAGCAGAAGTAACGGCACAGTTAGATGAGTTATTTGAAAGACAGAATTCCTTTAAAATTCAGGACATTAAGGTGCAGGCAGAAATTGAGAATCTGTATGAGGTAATGAATAATGTCAATAATTCTGATTCTGAGCGTCAGGTCGCAGCAAAAAAAATTAGAGAATTAACAAAATCCCAAGCTGCGCTGCAGACAGATATATATGCACAAGAAGCTGATGCATATGAAAAAATGATCAAAAATAGAACAACCCTAAATGATGAGCAGCTTGAATTCTACATAGACGAGTATAATAAAAACAGAGATGTAATAAAACAAGCAGAAGAACTAATTTTCTTAGAAAATGAGGTTAATCGTGTCAAAAATATTGGAAGCTCTCAATCTGCAGCTGGTGATGCAAGGGCTTTGCAGGCAAAAAAAGAGTATGACCAGGCGAAAAAGAATCTGGAGATCTATGAAGCAACAAATGCAGCTCAACTTGACGGGATAAAACAAGTAGCTCAAATTGCTCGAGGCTATGATCGCGCCAATGACGAATTCATTCAAAAATATGTAGACTCGAGAACAAAGATGATGTCTGTAGATGTAGAGGCAGAAAGATCATTGAGAAGAGTAGATCGACAGATAAATACAATGACAAAAAACATATCGGAAGAAGCTCTCAGGATGCAGAAAGAGATTTCTCAAAAATCGAAACAAGAACAAGAGAGACTCTACAAAGAAGATAACGAAGCTATTAAAAAGGCTAATAATGATAAACTTAATTCAATAAAAGAGCTTTATCAAGCAGGTCATATGACTCAAATTTCGTTCAAAAATCAATCTGAAGCTCTGGAGGAGGAGTTGATTAAAAATAAAATTGCAATTAATATTAAATACTCGAAAGAGACAGAAGATCTGCAAAATCAATTGCTTCAAAAACAGATAGAGAGGATTGAGAAATTTCGGGAAATTCTTACAAAGCTGCAGAAGGAGGCAGATGATAAATTAAAGAAAAGCCTGGACGAATCGGATAAAAGTGCTACTTCCGGGTTGAATTCAGAAATAGAAGATGCCCTGGCGTTTATGTCCGAAGCTGCAGAGACTGCATCAAAAGTCATTAAAGATCAGAAAGAAAAATTACAGGTTCAAAAGGAGATATACGATGATGAACTATCTGCTTTGAAAAACTCTTTGGAGCTGAAAATGCTAACTCAAGAGCAATACGAAAAAGCAGTTGATAAATTAAATAAGGACAGCTGGAAAGAGAGATTTGAAATAAATTCAGAAGGAGCAAAAAAAGTTCTTTCAACAATTTTAGAGGGGCTGAATATAGCTTCTCAGGTCTCTTCGAAACTGCAAGAAATTGAAACAACCAGGCTGGAAGCACAGAAAAATAAAGAATTGGCCCTATATGGCAATTCAAGCGAAAAAAAGGCAGAGATAGATCAAAAATATGAAAGGAAAAAGCTTGAGATTCAGCAGAAGTATGCTGACATCGATATGGGTATAAAAATTTCTCAAGCTCTTGCATCAGGAGCTCTAGGTGCAATGACTGCAATAGCACAACTGGGTGCATTCGCAGGACCTGCAGTTGCAATCATTGCAGGTATGACAGCTCTACAAGTAGCAATGATTGTTGCTCAGCGAAATGCTATAAAAAGCAGTTCTGGAAGCGGTGTGAGCTCCGGAGTGTCTTCCGGAAGTTATGACCGTCTATTAATCGGGTCATCCCCGGCACAATCAACATCACAAGTCCAGGTTCCTAAGAGCCAGCAGCCCGTATCCGGAAATCAAGTGAGTGCAATCAATACGATGAAAGGAACGGCTTCAGAAAAACAGTCTGAAGCAATAATTTCTCAAGTTGGAATACTCAAAGAAGTCTCCGGGCTCCTGAAAGACCTAAAAGACAATCCTATTGCAGCATATACAGTGCTATCACAGCAGGAAGCAAAAAAAGAACAGTTTGAGCGAATTAAAAAGGAGGGTAGCTTATGAAGTTGATAATCGAAACAGGTCAACTGGTACTTCCGGAGAGTTTTGAATTCGACATTACAGTTAACTCTCCGGCATTTTCAAAAGAGGGATCACAGTCCCTCCCTGTATCCCTTCCGGATAAGATTAATGATTTGATACTTGAGTTTCCAACCAGGTCTGGACGAGGAGAAAAAATATCCAGAAAAATACCTGCAAAGCTAGAGGCCGGTATTATGCACAGATCCGGACAACTAGTTATAGATACTGCTCAAAGAAAATCAGGTATAGTGGGAGCTTTGTTGATCAATGAGAGTGATTTCTATTCAAAAATTAAAGATGTAACACTACCTGATATTTTTGGAAAAATAATAAGAGACGATTTTTCACAATCGCAGGATAAAGTAGAAGCCTGGTATAGTTACATATATGACTGTATGACGGGTACCTCTCAAGATGATTTCACCTGTTTCCCGGTTGCAGTTAATTTGACAGAGGAAACTTATAGTTTTCTTAATGAACCAGACGCATCTTCTGTGACAAATCCCTGGGCATTGATGTGGGGTGCAAGAAGAGTTGTGCAAGGAAAAGAGGCAATCAACGTGCCGGTCGGATATGGCATCACGCCATTTTTGTGGTTATGGAAAATGATTGAACTTATGTTTGCAGAATATGATTATTCTGTAAGAGTTAATCCGTTCAAAACAGATGCATTCCTTTCGCAGATCGCGCTGATTAATAATACTGCAGATTCAATTTGCCTGGGAACTCTTAATTATTCCGATCTGGTGCCAAGTTGTACGATAGCTAATTTTTTAAAATTTCTTGAGGCAAAATACAATATTCACGCATATATATATCCTGAGAGTAAAACTATTGATCTGGTAGCATTAGATACAGTGATTAACGATGTGGCCAACCTAGATATTACATCTATTGTCAACGGTAATGAAAAATATAAGTACAGTGAAAATGAAGAACTTCATCTTTCCTCTGACACATCACTTGAAGGAGCTGCTCCGGCAACTGAAACGATATTGGCTTTAGCAGAAAAATACACACATCTGGCTGTTCTAGGTGAAGATGATTTTAGAAATAATGCTTGGAAATATAATCTTGTACTACGAAAATCAACCGGGGAGTATTATGAAATATTGCGGAAACCTGCCAGCTCCGAAATCAAGAAAAATAAACTAGGCACAAATTATTTCAGCCATTTTACCGGCCGGCTAAATTATATAGAGCATAAAGCAGAAGATCTGATGCCGGTTATGGTAGAGATAAAATTAGGAATATCCGGATCGAAAGAAATAACCATTATTTGTCCATACATAGGCCCGGCCAGACACCGTAATACATCGTATAAAGATCAGAATTCTAACGTTGATCAAAAAATAATAATTGCATTATATGCCGGCCCTGCAGATGAAAATAATGTTATTGAGGCAAAATACATACTGGGTACGACTCAAAAATTCAATAATCTTGGAACTCAATGGTCTTTATACGACTTAACATTGAGTGACATCTATCCTCTGTTTTGGAAAGAGTGGAATAAGATATTGATGAATTCAGGAGTCAGCATCGAGGCGCAAATAGATTACACACCGGAGCAGCTGTTATCATTGAGATTAGACAAACCTGTATTATTAAAAGGTCAAAAATTACTGATTAAGAACTTATCATACACTGTTGGACAAAAGCTTAACAACGGGAAGAGCGAATTTTACTTGCTCCGTTGTCTAACACCTTTGATTGAAGATATAGAGGTCTCTTTTCTTGAGCAGATCTATCGCTGGAATTATGAAAGCAATGCCGATGTGATTTTTTCTCCTTTTGACACTCAAGAGTGGGACTCATACACCTGGGAGTTTACCGGCCAGACGGCACCATCTTCGTCAGCGTTTGAGTATGTCCCCGCACCAACAGCAGCGCAATTTGCTTCTGGAGCATTGTTTTATTATCAGGAAAATGAGATCAGAATATACGCAAGGAAACTTAATGACCCAATTATATACACTTATGACAGAACGTTAACAGGCGGTTTTAGGGCTGTTTTGATCTCAGAATAGCAAGAAAAAGTTGTCCTTTGAATTAAGTCGTTACAAAGATAATTTTGACATATAATTTAAAAAAATGGCTACAATAATATCACAACCAGAATCACTTTCTCTCTCGAAAAATATACGGAAATTCGAGATAGCTTCTTCCGGAGATATTCGGTTCAAGCTTTCTGTTGGAGAAGTCGTAATAATAGATGAAAGCTATTCTCCTAATGCACAGGGAAGGGTGGTAGTTGATATTAAGGATGTTGTTGGTAATTTTTTGACGATTTCTATTCATTCAACAAATATTTACGAACAAACATCTATAGCTAAGACTTTTACTGTCGAAATTGATGAGCTAGATCCAGTTGAATTCACTGTAGTGCGCGCCGGAGTAGATAATCTGGCAGAAACAGCAGCGAATTTTCTTTTGACAAACTGGCTCACCTGGCAGCCACAATCGAAAATAGTAAGCTACCATCAACCTGAATGGCTTACCTATTATGCACCAGCTGCTGCAGTCGTAAAAATTAAGTTTTATTTGAAGGACGATTCAACTGCAGTAATTACTCTACACTCCCCGGCTGCCGGTACCTGCTACTCATATAATGTGCAATTTGCTAATATAATGACACTCCAGGAAGGAGAAAAATATGGTTACTATGACATCTGGGTTGAAAACACATCTGCAGAAAGAATATCTTATATACAGAGGTATATATACAAAGAGAATGATACTACCGACGAACACTTTGTATTCGAAAATTCACTGGGAGGAATTGATACTGCAGTAATGTCCGGTGAGAGTACATTTGAACCGGAAATTGAGCATTCAGAAGGAGTATATAATGAAGAGAACGTGCAGATTGAGGGAAATGTTACAAGGCTATTCAGCAAAAACACCGGCTGGAAATCAAAAGTAGAGGCAGATTGGCTGTTTGATTTTTTCAATTCTAAAAACAGATACAAAGTTTGCTCTGGAGAGTTAAGAAAAATAACTCTTAAAGAGTCATCAATAACAGATTCAACACAAGAAGATCTTAAGAGCTTCTCATTCGTTTACAAGCTCTCTCAGGATCTCGGTTTGCTCAATCTTTCGAGGAGTATGGATGCTCCTGCTGCAAACCTAGAAATAACTACTCCGGCAGATCTTTTTTTTTTAGCACCTAGACTCGTTGATTTCCCTGCAGCCGAATTGGAAGATACGATGCTCTTCCCGGTCCAGTCGCCTTTCTCTGAGGTTTGGAAAAAATTATCCTGGGCAGCAATCTGGAATTTTCTGTATGATAAGCTAATAACATCTGCGCTGGGCGTGATGGCTCACGTGCACGATAACTTTTCAATTATCTCTGCCCTGGGGGCTAACGCCGGCAAACTTACCTACAACGGTACAGAAGTCGGTGGTGGATCCGGAGTTGGTGTGCAGCTGGGAGAAACTTCACAAACTGCTTACAGAGGTGACCGGGGTAAGATAGCGTATGATCACACTTTCAACAGTGCTCCTCACTTTTCCTCTTCTGCGCAAAAGCTGAAGCTTACTGAAATAGCAAATGACTATCACACCCTTGCTGATCCTGCTCTCGACGGCCTGCTAGTTCAAACTCTCATACCTACCTCTGTCGCTTCTGATTATATCAATATTGAGATATCAGGATTCGGGAAGATCGGATCCGCTCCTTTCGCCTGGTCCGGGCAGATTTACTATACGTCCGGCAACTTTGCATCTGCAGCAATTGCAAGTGTTGGAAGGGGAGAGACTCTCGATGTGCGTATCTTCATTCGCGATGGCTTCATTTGTCTCTGGGTGCATGGTCGGGTTAAATCAATTCTTAACTTTTTCAACCTGAAGTTAAGTGTGTGCTACGGGGCTGACCTGGCAAACCTTATCGATACAATAACTGATGCTCCTTACCCGGCAGCCGGTCTTACTGCAGAGGTAGCTTTCAAAGATCACCCCGAGACATTTCTCCGGGGCATCCCTGCAGCTGATCAGCTTCGCATCGATAGAGCAGTCATTGCGACAGATACAACGCAGTACAAGATCTGGGTAGGAACCGCTCCTGATTATGCTGCAATCTCAAATAAGGATGGAAACACATTTTATTACATAACCTGATGCTGTAAATAATTATATATGATTAATATACAAAATAGTGACTGCTTAGTTGGTATGAAAGATATCGCATCAGAAAGCATTGATGTGATATTGACTGACCCCCCTTATAAGTACCTAAAAAATCAAAAATTAGAAGTTGATTTTAATGAGACCGAGTTTTTTGAGCAAGTTAAAAGAGTGCTTAAAAAAGATGGTTTTATTGTTCTTTTTGGGCGTGGCACTTCTTTTTATCGGTGGAATACAATGTTGGCAGATATGGGATTTAACTTTAAGGAAGAGATTATTTGGGATAAAAGGTTAATATCAAGTCCACTGACTCCAATTTCAAGAAAGCACGAAACTATCTCGATGTTTACGAAGGGAAGCGGCACAATTAATCGTGTTAAAATACCTTACATAGAAGCGTATAAATACGATAGTGATAAAATAATAGAGGCGATAAATCGCATTAAAAGCACCTTTGGAAATAGAGATACTTTTGAGCAACTTAAAAACTACTATAAAAATAAGGAGCGGATATATAACACACCTTATAAACAAGAATATGGAACAACTATGCCAGGAAAAATTGCAACAACTAACCGAACGGTTCAATTTGGCATATCGTTAGAAGAGGGAGTTTCGGAAAAAAGTATAATTTCCGAAGCAGTTGAGCACTATAATCATATTCATCCAACCCAAAAACCAGTCCGCTTACTTGAAAGGCTTTTAGCATTGGTTTCAAAAGAGGGAGATTTGGTTTGCGACACGTTCTCTGGGAGTTATTCGACTGCTGTTGCCTGTATTAATACAAATAGAAATTTCATAGGTTACGAAATTGATGCAGAGTATTTTGATGCTGGAAAAAAAAGAGTAGAGTCATTAGATAATAATTTATTTTCTAAAAACCTAAATTGTACAAATGAAGCACAAGTCAATGAGTTTTGTCTTATGAAAAAAACGAGGGGATGTGAGATTTGTGGGTATTTTCAAAATCACTAAAAAAGTATGTTACGTAAAGGGTTAAATATAATAACAGACCTATTCAAAGGTACTTCCAGGGTGAATTCTATTTACCTAGGAGATGTTAAGGTGTATCCTGGACTTGTATCTCAAGTATCCGGGAATCAAGTCACCGGTTGGTCATATAATTTGCCATCCCGGTCCAGATCTGTTACTCCTTTCACAACTTATACTTATCAAAACGGGGCTGTTAATACAATTAACGGCCAGACATCGACACAGACAGAACAGGCCAGCTACTCTCTTGTAATGGGATCCTGGAATTACTATTCAAATAACTCATACAGGATTAGGTTCAATACTCCAACTTATACGTTTAGTGACATAACTAAGTACGGAGATGATATCGAAGATCGGGTTCGTGGAGTCGATATTGCAGAATGGCAGTACAATCAGCACGTTAGAACTAAGAGCGTTATCTATCAGTACTCAGATACTCAGAAAGCAGGTCCAAACCTCTATGAAGATGCTGTAATATCTTATGAATACGGAAACTGGATGTATGATCAGCTGCCTAACTATCGATACAGAAATGCAACTCCTATCTATACATTCAGTATATATGAACCATCTGTAATGAGAGATGGAGATATGTTTCAGCAGAGTGACAATGTCACAACATTCTCTACAACTTGGGAATATGACCTTGCAAACTCAAAAAGAACAGGTGTTACAACTTATAACTTTGTATCTACCGGAACCCACCAGGTGAGTGGTGTTGTTCAATATGCTACAAATGTTCAGATAGTTGATCAGGAAGAATATGATAATGGAGCTTGTGATTATCAAACCTATGAATATGTAGATTATCTACAGCAAAGAAAAATATACACCTGGCCGTCATCTCCATCTCCAACTTCTGGCGACTGGTACAACGGAACAGAACGCAGGCAGAAAATAGAGGGACAATGCGGATGGGTGAAAGCCTGGACAGATTGGGCAAATAATGGCCAGTACTGCAGCTCTACCGGTGCACTCGGTTACTCTTGCGATGGTGAGTACACAGTGGTCTATAACAGGCAGGCTCGTTACTATCAATTCCCGGATGGAACAGGCAGGACAGATACAGAATATCGTGCCGGCAGCGAGTTCTCTCGTGAGCAGGTACACGGCCAGTGCGGTTGTATCAATCCTAACCTTCGTTCCGAAGTTCCTTACCTGGGTTATGATGCATCATCTACTC
>CAYGOE010000006.1:0-9351 GCA_964351405.1 uncultured Muribaculaceae bacterium
ATGTGTATAATACAAAAAACTCCCGAGGATCAAAAAGTTATGTGGGGGACTTCAGTAGATTTTACGCACCAATATACTTAAATAGCTCATAAACCATTATTGCAGGCCATACTATTGCCTTTAGCACCCCAAGGACTCCACTCCAGAAGCTGGTTGCCTGAATAATAAAATAGATTACCGCCCCTATGAAGCCAAGTCCGTAAACTGCTCCTGCAGGTGCTCCTTGCTGGATTTCGTTTTTCATAATGCGATGTTTAAGTTAATTAATTTAAAATATTTTATAAGGATACTCTATATTGTTTAGAAAGAGAGCGTGTGAGGAGACAGAGCTGCCTGCAGCACCTCTGTCTCTCTTATTTAAAACCTCAAGGAGCCACTCCTCTCTCTCTCTTCCACGGCCAATCTCAAGCAGGGTTCCAACGATTGCTCTTACCATATTTCTTAAAAATCTGTTGGCACTTATTGTAAAGCAAAATGTGTATGGCTGCCCGCTGAGGGGTGTCAGATTTAGCGGAGAGAGTGGCTGCCACTCTGCCCGGGTTACATTGCAGATGTGATTCTTAACATCGCTGTGGAGCTTTGCCATTGATGTAAAATCTCTCTCTCCCTGTAACATTCCTGCAGCCCTGTTCATTGCTTCAATATCCAGCTCGTATGGAAAAAGACAGGAGAATTCATTTAAAAAAGGGTCCTTTTTTGTGTGTACATAATAGTTATAGGTGCGGCTTACAGCATCAAACCGGGCGTGACAACCGTCAGCAACCTGACAAATGTCATATACAACAATGCCGGAAGGAAGAATGGCATTTATTTTGTAAAGGAGAAGATGCTGTTCTTTTGTCATACTGTCGTTGCAAGAGTCCAGGTGGGCAACATAATTTATAGCGTGAACACCTGTGTCTGTCCTGCCTGCTCCGGTTATCTCAATCTTCTCTCTAAGGTAAGCCGAGAAGGCAAGTTCCAGATGCTCCTGCACAGATGGGCCGTTTATCTGCCTCTGCCACCCCTTGAATGCAGAGCCGTTGTAGGATAGTAAAATAAAGAATCGCATTATTAACTAAATATCTTAAATTTGCAAGTTGTAGAAACTTTAAGCTTAAATGCAAAAATACTAAATCATTCGATATGGAAACCGTAAATATCAAAGAGCTAAACGAAAGAATCCAAAAGGAGAGTGCCTTTGTGGATATGATTACGATGGAGATGAACAAGGTGATTGTGGGTCAAAAACATCTGGTTGAGAACCTTATGATAGGACTGTTGGCAAATGGCCACATACTTCTGGAGGGTGTTCCTGGTCTGGCAAAAACACTTGCAATAAACACACTTGCTTCAATTGTGGATGCTAAATTCAGCAGAATCCAGTTTACTCCGGATCTGCTACCTGCCGACCTTATCGGCACCTTAATCTACAGCCAGAAGAGTGAACAGTTTCAGATAAGAAAAGGTCCCATATTTGCAAATTTTGTATTGGCAGACGAGATAAATCGCTCCCCTGCAAAGGTTCAGTCTGCTCTGCTGGAGGCAATGCAGGAGCGACAGGTAACTATTGGGGATACAAGTTTCAAGCTTCCCGAACCGTTTTTGGTTATGGCAACTCAAAACCCGATTGAGCAGGAGGGGACCTATCCGCTTCCGGAGGCTCAGGTAGACCGTTTTATGCTCAAGGTGGTGGTAAGTTATCCAAAGAAGGAGGAGGAGAAACATATTATTCGTATGAATAACAGTGGCACATTCCCGGTTGCAAACAGGGTTCTCAAACCTGAAGATATCTTAAGAGCCAGGGAGGTTGTGCGTGAAGTTTATATGGATGAGAAGATTGAGAAATATATTGTAGATATTGTATATGCAACCAGAACTCCGGAAGATTATAACCTTGAGAAGCTCAAGGAGCTGATCTCCTACGGCTCATCTCCAAGAGCAAGCATAAACCTGGCTATGGCAGCCAAGGCCTATGCATTTATTAAACGCAGGGGATATGTTATTCCGGAAGATGTTCGCGCTGTATGTTATGAGGTTCTCAGGCACCGCATTGGTCTTACCTATGAGGCGGAGGCAGAGAACATCACAACAGAGAACATCATTACCGAAATAATGAATGCAATAGAGGTTCCATAGTAAAGCTCAGCGATATGTCTAAAGAGTTACTTAAAAAGGTCCGAAAGATTGAGATAAAGACCAGGGGTCTCTCCAGGCAGATATTTGCCGGAGAGTACCACTCTGCTTTTAAGGGGAGAGGTATGGCCTTTAGTGAGGTTCGCGAGTACCAGTTTGGAGATGATGTCAGGAGTATGGACTGGAATGTCACGGCAAGACTTAACGCTCCCTATATTAAAGTCTTTGAGGAGGAGAGAGAGCTTACAGTAGTGTTGATGATTGATGTGAGCGGCTCCAGATGGTTTGGCTCCACCTCCAAGACAAAAAAGGAGCTTATGACAGAGATCGCTGCAGTTCTCTCATTCTCGGCATCTGCAAACAACGACAAAGTTGGGGCACTCTTTTTCAGCTCTAAGGTTGAGAAGTTTATCCCGCCAAAAAAGGGGAGGAGTCATCTGCTCAGAATAATAAGAGAGCTTATAGAGTTGGAGCCTACAGAGAAGGGGACAGACATATCTGAAGCCCTTAGGTTTCTTACCAATGCAATAAAAAAGAGGTGTACTGCGTTCCTGCTGTCAGATATGATTGATGTAGGTGATGATCTCAAACCAAGATATGAAGATGCGATTAAGATTGCAGCCGGTAGACACGACCTGTGTGTAATATCTGTATATGACCCGAGAGAGAGAGAGTTGCCGGATGTTGGTCTGCTCAGGATTGCAGATAGTGAGAGTTCACGCGAGCAGTGGGTTGATACATCGGATAAGAGCGTGAGAGCCCATTTTTCAAAATGGAACAAAACTGTACTGGAGCAGACATCTCAGCTCTTTCGCAGATACAAGATAGATTCAGTATCTATAGGCACAAATCAGGACTATGTAAAAGGTCTTATAACCCTTTTTAAAACCCGTTAAAAAAGATGAGTTACCCGACTAAAGATACCCTTTTAATAGGCGACCAGACAACTCTGCGCTTTAAGACAAAGATCTCGCAGGGTGAGAAATTTATTTTTCCTTTTCCTGAGAATCCCATAATGAAAGGCCTCGAGGTTATTGGAGCTCCAGTAACAGATACTTTGAGCAATAAGGGGGGCGTGTTAGAGCTGGAGAGCAGAATTACAGTTACTTCGTTTGACAGCGGATCTTACTCTCTTCCCGGGTTTACCGCATATCGTATAAAGAGCGACGGGACAACAGATACCCTCTCATTTGACGGCGGAACTCTGGAGTTTACAACCATACAGATAGATACCACCTCATTTAAGCCATTTGATGTTAAGGGGCAGATGAACTATCCATATACCTTCAAGGAGGTACTTCCCTGGCTGGGACTGCTCTTTTTTGTGATTGCTGCAGGTTACGCAATCAGAAGGGCTGTTAAAAACATCAGAGACAAGAAGAGTATTTTTGGGAAACCTATCGTTGAGGATCCTTCGCATATTGTTGCCTTAAGGGAGCTCGAGAAGATTAGAAACGAAAAGATTTGGCTCAAAAATCAGAAGGAGTTCTATACTCGGCTTACCGATACTCTCCGTGGCTATATAGAGAAGAGGTATGGAATTCAGGCAATGGAGCAGACCTCTAACGAAATTCTTAAAGATCTTGCAAAGCAGAAGATGGAGCCTAAAATTTATAGCGAACTATCGGAGTTGTTATATCTTTCGGATCTTGTGAAATTTGCCAAGTACATTGCACCGGACCAGGACTGTGAAAACTCCATTCCTGCTGCAGTCAGGTTTGTGAATGCTACATTCCTTGAGCAGATAGAGCAGAGCCAGCTTGAAAAATCAAAAGAGATTAATGGAGGAGGGCAATAGATATGTTTTTTGAATACCCGAAACTACTTTTTTTGGAGCTGCTTCTTATTCCAATAGTTGCACTCTATATATGGAGAGAGATCAGAGGTCAGTCACCATCACTGTTAGTGTCGTCAATATCTCCGTGGGGAGGTGCCGGCGGCAGATTTAAAAAAATTGCAAGACATCTCCCTTATATTTTAAGGTTTATTGCACTTGCCTTTATAATTGTGGCGCTGGCAAGACCTCGCTCATCTCAGGACTTTGAGAGGGTAGACACAGAGGGGATTGATATTATTTTTGCCATAGATGTCTCTACCAGTATGCTTGCAAGAGACTTTAAACCGGACAGGTTAAGTGCCGCAAAGGATATTGCTATAGAGTTTATTGCTCAGAGGCCTCTCGACAGAATGGGTGTGGTGCTATTTGCCGGAGAGAGTTTTACTCAGTGTCCTCTTACAACCGACAGGGCTACCCTAATAAATCTAATGAAAGAGGTTGAGACCGGACTTATAGAGGATGGAACAGCAATCGGAAACGGTCTTGCAACCGGAATTGCAAGACTTAAAGATTCGCAGGCAAAAAGCAGGGTTATCATTCTGCTCACAGACGGAGTAAACAACAGAGGTGAGATTTCACCTCTTATGGCTACAGAGATTGCAAAGAGTTATGGTGTGAGGGTATACACTATTGGAGTCGGAGCTATGGGTGTTGCACCATACCCGGTTATGACACCATATGGAGTAGAGATACAACAAGTTAAAGTTGAGGTAGATGAACCACTACTAAGACAGATTGCTCAGGAGACCGGAGGAAAGTACTTCAGAGCAACCGACAACACAAAAATGCTTGAGATCTACAGCGAAATCAATAAGATGGAGACCAGCAGGACAGTAGTGGACTCATTTCCTATATATAAAGAGCTCTTTATGCAGTACGCCCTTATAGCTCTTGGGGCACTTCTGCTGGAGCTTATTTTGAGAGTCTTTGTTTTAAAGAGATTACCTTAAAGATATTTCATTAATATGATTCAATTTGCACAATCAGAGTATCTGCTTTTAATTTTAATAATACCGTTTCTCTTTATATTTCACGGTGTTAACAGAAGACTTAGACGCAGGAAAATTGAGAAGATCGGTGATTTATCGATAATAGAGCCACTGATGCTGGGAGCCTCCAGAGCAAGGGGCTGGATTAAACTAACTATACTTAGTGTTGCACTCTTCTTTTTTACGATTGGGATCTCTCGTCCCCAACTGGGTGCAAGATTAAAAGAGGTTGAGGGGAAAGGGATAGAGATTATGATAGCAATGGATGTATCAAACTCTATGCTTGCTCAGGATTACTACCCTAACCGTCTGGAGAGAGCCAAACTTGCAGTCAGCCGGTTAACCGACAACTTAAAGGAGGATAGAGTAGGTCTAATTGTCTTTGCCGGCCAGGCTTTTGTTCAGCTGCCAATAACAGCAGACTATGTCTCTGCCAAGATGTTTCTCAATAGCATCAATACCCAATCTGTTCCGGTACAGGGCACATCGCTCTCAGATGCTATTAATCTTTCAATCAAAAGCTTTAGCTCTGAGAGTGCAAATAACAGCCGTGCTTTAATACTTCTCACAGACGGGGAAGATCACGAAGGTGACCCGATAGATGCAGCAAAGACTGCAAAAGAGCTTGGCGTTTTTGTATATACCCTGGGAATAGGTTCGCAAACAGGAAAACCCATTCCCTTGCCGGATGGTGAGCTTCTTAAAGATAAGGATGGGAATATTGTAGTTACCAAACTCGATGAACAGACCCTGATGAAGATTGCCGAAGCCGGGGGTGGAAAATATGTGAGGGCAGGAAACAGTGATTTTGGACTAGAGGCGATAGTTGAACAGATAAAAAATCTTGATAAACAGACATTTAAATCGGTTGTCTTTGAAGATTTTAACGAACAGTATATGTATTTTTTTGGAATTGCACTCCTATTCTTTATTCTGGAGTTTCTAATAACAGATAGAAGAGGACGCAACTTCTTTAGGTAGATTATATGATGGAGGATGTTAATATGAGGATAGTTTTAATAATGCTTTTTACCTTTGTCTTCTCTGTGGTCAGCGCACAAAAGGAGAGGGGAGAGGTCCGTTCCGGGAACAAGGCCTATGAAAAAGGTGATATTGAGAGGGCAGAGCTGGAGTACAGACGTGCACTGGAGCAGAGTCCGGGTTCTGTTTTTGCAAGCTATAATTTAGGTAATGCTCTATATAAGAGAGGTAATGCACTGGAGGCAGAAAAAGTTGTTTTACCACTAAAAGACTCTCTAGCAACAGATGGTGCGCGATCTAAACTGTTTCACAATTTGGGCAACTATTCGCTTGATCAGAAAAAGTACAGCGATGCAGTAGAGCACTATAAGAGCTCATTAAGAGTTAATCCGCAGGATATGGAGACTAAGGCAAACCTGGCTTACGCCCAGAAGATGCTAAAAGATGAACAGAATAAAGAGAAGAATAAAGATCAAAACAAAGAGAATCAGGATAAGAAAGATGATAAAAAAGATGATAAGCAGGAGCCAAACAAAGATAAACAGGAGCCCGATAAAGAAAATCAGCAGAACCAGCCCCCTCCAAAAATAACACCACACGCTGCCCAGCAGATTCTTCAGGCAATTCAGAACAAAGAGAGAGAGACTCAGGAGAAGGTAGGTAAAGAGAAGGCAAGGGTTTTGCAAAGTAGACAAAAAGAGAAGAACTGGTAGAATTGGCAATAATCATATTTATGATAAACTATTTAAATAAAATCAAATATTTACGAGCAGCTCGCAAGCTCTTTTTGATATTGGGCTCTTTTATTGCAGGGGTCTCTCTTTTTGCGCAGACCTCTCTTAAGGTTGAGGCTCCGAGAGTGGTCGAGTCCGGGGAGAGTTTTCAGGTGGTATTTAGCGTTAATGCCGAGCCATCTGCATTTAATCTCCCCTCTATAACTGACTTTGATCTGCTTGCCGGACCTTCTCAGTCTCGAATGAGCAGTACACAAATTATAAACGGTAAACGGAGCGAGAGTATCCAGATAAGTTACACCTATGTGCTTGCACCTCGTACAGAGGGTAAGTTTACAATCCCCTCTGCCACAGTTGTGGTAGATGGCAAGAGTTACTCATCTTCACCGGTTTCTATAGAGGTTGTTAAGGGAGATGGCTCGGCAAAGAGTAGTGAATCTGCCCAAACGGCTACTACGGTGAGCAGCGATGACCTTTTTTTAAGAATCTCACTGAGTAAAGGCAGAGTTGTAAAGGGTGAGCACCTTATTGCTACAGTAAAACTCTATACAAAGGTACCTATCGCAGGGTTTGAGGATGTTCGTTTTCCATCTTTCAACGGCTTTTGGAGCCAGGAGATAGATACTCCTCAAAACATAGAATTTGTGAGAGAGAATATTGACGGAAAGATATATAACTCTGCTCTTTTAAGAAAATATATGCTTCTTCCTCAGCAGAGCGGGACTCTAACAATAGATGCCGCCGAGATGATTTGCCAGGTTCAGATACGAACAACAGGGGGAGCCTCGAGAAGCCTCTTCGACGACTTCTTTGACTCCTATTCAACAGTTCGTAAAAGAGTCTCATCTACAGCAGTAAGAGTTGTGGTAGATCCCCTTCCACAGGGAGCTCCGGCATCTTTTCAGGGAGGAGTGGGTGAATTTACAATGAGTGCGAAACTATCCAGAGACTCAATCAATGCAAATGAGGCTCTCTCTCTTATTGTTAACATAAGCGGAACCGGAAACATTAACCTCATTGAGGCTCCAAAAATTGTGTTCCCTGCCGGGTTTGAGGTCTACGATACGAAGATTTCTGATAACAGCAGCAAAGGATCAAGAGGTGCATCGGGAAGCAAACAGTTTGAATACCCTATAATCCCAAGAGGCCCCGGTGAGTACACAATTCCTAAAGTTGAGTTCAGCTTCTATGATATTGCAAAAAAGAGATATATTACACTTTATTCAGAAGATCTCAATTTAAAGGTAGGAAGAGATGCCGGCGGCGGTTCTGCATCACAGGCAGGTTTACCTCTTGGAGTTAACAGGCAGGCAGTAAGGAGTATTACAGAGGACATAAGATATATTCACACCGGTGGGTCACGCCTAAAAAAGGGAAACCTCTTCTTCTTTGGCTCTGTTACATACCTCTTGTCTATTCTCCTGATTATCTCTCTTTACGTAGTTTTAGAGAAGATATTCTCTAAGAGGATAGAACGAAACAGAGATATTGCAGGTGTTAAAAACAGAAGAGCGAATAAGGTTGCCCGCGCACGTCTTAAAAATGCCGAGAGCCTTCTTAAGCAGGGTATCTATATGGGGTTCTATGAAGAGCTCCACAGAGCCCTTCTTGGTTATGCATCAGATAAGTTAAATCTCTCACTTGCAGATCTATCCCGCGATAAAATTCGGGAGGCTTTGATGTTTAAAAAGGTCAATTTTGGGCAGATTGATGAATTGCTCTTTTTGCTTGAGCAGTGTGAGTATGCCAGATATGCACCAGACCCGGGTGGCGGAGAGATGGATAAAAACTATGCAAAGGCAATTCGCCTGATCTCAGAGATGGAGCTATAGAATTAGTTATTAGTAAGATTTGAGTCTAAATGTTTAGAATTAATTATAAGGATATGAAGAGGGCAATTATATTAGTTTTATTAGTGCTATTACCTTTCATTGGGGTTTCACAGTCTGCTTCTTCCGGTGTTTCTGCTTTATGGGAAAGTGCAGGCAACCTCTACTCACAGGGCAAATTTGATGAAGCTCTGGTTCAATATCAGGAGATTGCCAAGAGCGGATATGTTTCAGGACCACTTTTATATAACATTGCAAATTGTTATTTTAAACAAAAACATTGGGGTAAATCTATACTATATTATGAGAGGGCTCTCAAGCTCAACCCAGGAAGTTATGACACTCAAAATAACCTGAAGCTTGCAAAGGAGTTTACAATAGATAAAATTGAGGAGCTTCCCGATTTCATTCTCCGAACTTGGATAAGAGATGTAAACTATATGCTGTCATCAAACGAATGGACCTATATCTCGCTGCTATTTTTTGCCCTTACAGCACTACTTCTTCTCAACTTCCGCTACGGACCCAGTTCAACAGTGAGAAAAATCTCCTTTTTCGCATCTATGCTCTCTCTGTTAATTGGAATTGTCTTAACCCTGTTTGCCTGGAGTCAGAGAAGTTCATACAACAGGAGAGATACCGCAATTGTAATGATGCCGGTAAGTACAGTTAGAAGCTCACCCGACGGTTCCGGCAATACCCTCTTTATCCTTCACGAAGGGACCAAAGTAGAGATGATTGAACAACTGGGCAACTGGAAGAGGATTGAACTCGCAGATGGCCGGCAGGGTTGGATATCTGCAGCAGATCTGGAGGTGATCTAAATTGCTCATCTGAGTAGATCTTCAAGTTCTATTGCACTCTCT
>CAYGOE010000006.1:9451-52658 GCA_964351405.1 uncultured Muribaculaceae bacterium
GGAGGTGATCTAAATTGCTCATCTGAGTAGATCTTCAAGTTCTATTGCACTCTCTTTAATTATAGTCCCTTCATAAACTCCGCAGTTTCCACCAATAAAGACGTTATCTTCAAAACAACAATTACAGGGTGCAGATGAATTTTATTCCTTACTATTTCTATCAATCTGTTTATTGTGGAGGAGACCTGGACAGAGGTCCCTCCGAATTTCATAACTATCATTCTACTCTATCTCCAGAGTTAATGTTTTGAAGATGTTTTTCAAATCTACAACCGCTCTCTCAATATCTGAGAGGTCGATAAACTCCTTCTCTGTATGGGCTACCTTTATGCTGCCGGGACCGTAGAGAAGAGATTTCCCAAGATTTGAAAGACAAGGTGCGTCGCTTGCAAATGCTACGATATCGCTATGATATCCATCTATATAGTGGAATCTAAAAGGTTTATCCTCTCGAATTTTCGAAATTGAAATCTTATCATCTGAGATACCTTTGAGCCGGTTCTCAATAAGAAGATGTGATGAAAAGGTGGTTCTGAAATATATTTTGAATGTTACCAGGTTTGGAAGAACATTGTGAGCGTTGTTTGAGGAGAGCATCCCTATATTATATGTGGTTGTCCCCAGAAGATTGTCCACCGGGAATTTTACTTCGGAGAGCTTGTTTAGAAACACCCTCATCCTCTCTATTGCATCATCTCCATATTGAGGATATCCAGAGTGTGAGCTGATACCTTTGATTTTAACTTCATACAACTGAATACCCTTTCCAGCACGGATAAGTTTATTCTCTGTAGGCTCTCCTACAATAACATACTGACAATCTTTTATAAGGCTGTTTGCAATCTTTGCGCCTTTTGATCCAATCTCCTCGCCGGCCACTAGCAGTAGCCCAAAGTTTGTTTCACCCTCTGCTTGAAGCTCTTTGCAAGCGTTGTAGGCAGCAATAATCTGACCTTTTGCGTCACACGCACCTCTGCCAAAGATTTTGCCGTTATCTGCCCAAGGCTCAATGTAGGGAGGAACAGTGTCTAGGTGAGTACAGAAAACTATTTTTGGAGTGCCCCATTTGAAGAAGAGATTTACACTTCCGTCTCCCACCTCCTGAATTTCAAGTGTAGCCCCGGGAGTCTTAAATGTTCGGGCAATGTAGTTTGCCAACTCAACCTCTTTACCCGAGGTAGAGTCGATTTTCATAATCTGTACAAGCTCTGTTGTCATCATAGTTTTAAAGTCTGGTTTTATTAACAAAAAAAGGCACGAATCGGAGATTCGTGCCTATATTAATACACAAAATCCCTCATCACAGATGTGGTTTTTTACTAACTTGTTTTATAGATCTTGTGCAGGTTGTTCTCTTCATTTTTTAATTTCTATCAAAAACTATATACAAATTTAGCAGGAATATCTTTTCATCCAAATTTAATTGAAGAAATTATTGTCATTTTTTTCTGTTTGTCTCCGTTTTTGCTGCAGGCTGCTCCTCTTTGTAAAGATCCTCTCTTGAGAGTAACTTGTCCATATTGGCGAGATTATAATATACTATTGCCATAACCACAGATGTGTGGTCCATATATTCCGGGATACTCATATTGTATGTGTCTCTTTCTGTATGCCAGATCTCCTGATAATTGAAGTCATAACCCTTTGGGTCGCCTGTGCCGAAACTGATTGCAGGGACTCCGTTAAGGGCAAAGTATGCGTGGTCGGAACCTCCTGCAATAGTAGGCTTAGGCCTAGCCTCTGTGATTCTCTTGTTTAATGTGAAAGGAAAGTCCGAATTAATACGATTAAGATCTTCGGTAGCTTTTTTAAAATCTTCATACATTGCGTCAGGAACTGTTATTGAGTTGGCTACAGTAGGGCCACCATCTCTGTTAAAGTAGTTAGAAATTTTGTCAAGATTTGACAAATTGCTCTCTACCCAGTGTTTGGAGCCTAAAAGGCCAAACTCCTCTCCTGCCCAAAGACAGAATGCGATAGATCTTCTCGGTTTTCCTCCGGCTGCCATAATCAAACGAGCAGCCTCCAGATTAGGTGCTACTCCGGTACCGCAATCCACACCGCCGGTTGCAACATCAAATGCATCCAGATGGCCTCCGGATATAATATACTCATCCGGAAACTCAGTACCTCGTATAATGCCTATCACATTATGGTATTTTACAGCTCCCGGTTTAAAGTGGTTGCGTATATCGAACTCAAGCAAAAAGAACTCTCTCTCTTTAACTTTTTGAGCAATAATGCGATACTGATGCTCATTTAGTTTAATGTCGGGGCAGGTAGGTAGGTTGTCAAAATCCATATATTTTAAATTCTTTCTGTCATAGAGTGCTCTTATTGGCACAGTTGAGGATTGAATTATTCCCAGAATTCCGGCGTCTCTCATCTCTTTGTAAAAGAGGGCAGGGGAGTCACGGTACTCCTTAAGGGGCACTTTTGGCTTATCAGGGTTGGCTCTGTTAACTCTGGTTACTGAGTCGTTGTATCTTCCAATCTTGTTGTTTTCACTAATGATAATTGAACGGAGTGTATCTGCATACTCCGAGTAGTCAACAGGAAAACCGTCACTCTCTCCTGAAATAAGCACCCAGGCACCTTTGAGTTTGCCCTTCATCCGCTCAAATTCTGCTCTGGTTTTAGGCTCCATCACAACGTGACCTCTTTGAACACCTTTTGTGCCTGAGGTGTATGAGGGGGTTGCAAAATGGAGTGTCATACCATCTGTAGAGAGCATCTTTCCAAACCAGGGGCCTCTGTTGAACCCAACCGGTACTTCACCCACTTCAATTACCTGCACCTCGAGTCCCCATTTCTGAAAAAGCCCTGCAGCCCAATATGTTGCATTCTCGTAAGCGTCAGATCCAATGAGCCTTCCTCCTATCCTGTTTGTAAGGATATCCAGGTGGTGCATAGTTCGGTTATCTGTGGTACCGATCTCAATTATTTTATTGATAACATTTTTGGAGTTATCTCCTGTTAGCAGTGAGTTCTGAGGGATTATCCTGTTTTGTGAAAGGAGCGAGTTGGAATTTATGAGCATAATGCTCAAAAGAGAGATAAGCAGAGAGATTCGTTTCATTAGTCTATATTTTTTAACAAATTTAATATTTAAAAATTCCGAATTGATGTTTGTTAAATTTTTTTCCGATTTTTGTTGGGAACAAAATTTAAAACTGACAAATAATGAGCGAAAAGAAGAGATTTCGTATTCCCCACACCTTTGTGATAATTTTTGCTCTCATTATTGTGAGTGCTTTGGTAACATTTTTTGTACCCGGGGGGGAGTATAACAAAGAGACTTTGGAGTTCAGCTACGTTGATAGTCAACCTCAAAGTTGGCAGATATTGACAGCTTTTTACAAGGGGTTTACAAGACAGGCGGGAATCATTGTGTTTATTCTGGTAATCGGAGCCTCTTTTTGGATTGTTAACTCCTGCAAAGCTATTGATGCAGGCATCTACTCATTTCTCTCATTTACCAAAGGATTGGAAAGGCACTCTTTTCTAAGAAAAATAGGGGTAAATAATATTATTATAGTTTTAATAATGCTTATGTTCAGCCTCTTTGGAGCAATTTTCGGGATGAGCGAGGAGACAATTGCCTTTACCATAATTATCATCCCTCTTGCTGTCTCAATGGGCTATGACTCAATTGTAGGAATCGCGATGGTCTATGTGGCTGCACACGTGGGCTTCTCCGGAGCAATTCTAAACCCCTTTACAATAGGTATAGCTCAGGATATTGCAGGCCTTCCAATTTTTTCAGGAATAGAGTATAGATTTTTTTGCTGGATTGTCCTTAATGTAATCACAATTGCAGTTGTCTTGTGGTATGCATCAAGGGTTCATAAAAATCCCAAGAGATCTCCGCTTTATGAAGAGGATGCGTACTGGAGAGAAAAACTGGAGCTGCAAAAGGAGGAGTCAATTGAGTATCATACCCCAAAATCTGCCTGGGCAGCATATTTTATTACTATGGTTGTGCTTGCCCTATTTTCAGTATTTTACCCCCACACATTAATAAAGATAGGCAGTAATGTATTTGACATTCCGTTTCTGGTGCCGGTAATCTCAATTCTATTTGCATTTTTTGGTTATAGGGGGTTGAAAAAATCGGTTCACTTTTTTGTTCTTAATCTGCTCTTCTTTACAATTATATTTCTTATTGTTGGTGTTATGGGATATGGTTGGTATATAGGCGAGATATCTGCACTCTTTCTCTCTTTGGGAATTTTGAGCGGTATCGCTGCAAACTACTCTGCTAACGAGATTGTAGCCAAACTCACCGAAGGGGCGAGGGATATCCTATCTGCAGCACTGGTTGTAGGGCTTGCAGCAGGAATTATTGTGATTTTAGAGGATGCAAAGGTTGTAGATACAATTCTTCATAGTATGTCCTCTGCTATGGAAGAGACAGGAAAAGCTGCCTCACTTGGAGTGATGTATATGATTCAGACATTTATCAATATTGTAATACCATCTGCAAGTGCAAAAGCGGCAATCACAATGCCCATAATGGCACCTTTTTCCGACCTGATAGGTCTCTCCAGACAGGCAACGGTTCTTGCATTTCAGTTTGGAGATGGCTTTACTAATATGATAACCCCCACTTCGGGAATTCTGATTGCTGTGTTATCAATTGCCAGGGTCCCTTACGGCAAATGGTTCAAGCTTATACTCCCTTTTATTCTGTTACTGATAGTTATTGGATTTCTGCTTCTTTTACCGACCATATACCTTGAATTGAACGGCTTCTAAAGAGTCAAGAAATTTATTTTGGTAGTTTAGCTCTGTAGACTCCGTAGTTGGAACTATCTTCGGGAAGAGGGAGTTTATACAATGGTTCTGGAGAGGCTGTTCCTTGGCCAATTGGGGGAAGCGGAGGGAACGAGCCTATTGTAATAAACTGCAGAATAGATTTCACCCAATCTTCCTGCAGACCAAAGTCGTGATAGAGGTCGTCCGGACGATAGTGATCCGGTACAATTCCATCTACATAGTGACCGTAACCCGTACTATTTACACTAAAGAAGCAGATTGGAAGAAAGACAAATTGCGGAGAGTCGTAGTTACCCTCAGGGTACGGAAGTACATACATCCCGTTAGGTTTCCCGTAAGTAGTGCTACCTAAGTGTATTACAGTCATTAGAGGTTTTAGTCCGTTAAGGATCACCTCTGACGCAGATGCTGTGCCCTTTGTTGTGAGAATAAATAGTCTGTTAAGATCAAGCGAACCATTTATTCTCTCAATTATTGTCTGGGTCTGAACGTCAGCGTCCCAGGAGCGGTACTTGTCGTTGTGCTCTCTTCTTGCAAGAAGTTTTTTATTTGCAGATGCAGGGGCGAGATAGTTGGCTAATAGAGTTGTAGCCTTACTATCACCGCCTCCGTTGTAACGCAGGTCCAGAATCAGCTCTTTTATTCCGGCTGCCTTGAATGTGGACATAGCATTGTTGATATCATCCAACATTCCGGCCTTGAAAGAGAGATAGTTATAGTAACCAATATTATATGGCAATCCTGAGTAGTCAGAGGGGGTTATTACCATCGTTTTGAGAGAAGCCCTTGTACTCACTTCACGGGCTGTTGCTGTAAAGGTGTATGATTTATTAGTGAGGTCTACAAATGTAAAGGAGTTGGTTTTCTGGGCGTAAACAGAATAATATGTGCCATTGCTTATTAGAGTATTTACAGGAGTGCCATTCAGGTGAGTAAGCTGATAACCCCTTTTAACTCCATTTTCTGCCATAGGTGAATTGGGGTGTACATATCTGACTCTTAGAGTATAGTCTTTGTAATATTCTATAGGTTGTCCTATACTTATGCCGTATGTCTCCACAACACCTGTCTCTGAGCTGAGATACTGAGCTCCTGTCATCATCCAGGACCATTTATCTGCCGGAACAATCAGTGTGTCAAAGTAGGCCTGAATACTCTTTATGGGTTTAGCATTTATGTTTTTGGGAACCTCTTTGTACCAGTAGTAGATGTCATTCATTATTGCATAGGCATAGCTCTTTAGTGCCGCTATAGGGTCTGTTTCGGAATCAGGACCCGGTTTCTCATCCTTTTGGCAGGAGGGAGCTATATAGAGCAGTAAAGCTACTAGGAGTAGAAGAGGAAAGAGCTGTTTTCTAATTTTGCTAATCATTTTTATCGCAATTTTGGTCAAAATTAAACATTTTTTTAGAAATTGTGTTATATAGGCGTAAATAGTGTATACCTTAGATATATATAAATTTTAGAAACTTAGATAATTAAATAAAAAATGATTGACCTTAATACCATCGAAAGAAAGAATATTTTTGCAGTAAAGGGGAATCCTGTAACACTGCTTGGAAATCCTGTAAAAATCGGAGATATCGCTCCGGAAATAGTGGCATCCGGTAAAGCACTTCAAGACATTAAGCTATCTGATTTTAAAGACAAGGTGGTAGTAGTGAGTGTATTCCCTTCAATTGACACTCCTGTATGTGCAAACCAGGCTAGAGCATTCAATAAGAGAGCTACAGAACTGTCAAATGATGTTGTAATACTTACTATTTCTAAAGACTTGCCATTTGCTTTAGGGCGTTTTTGTGCTGCCGAAGGTATAGATAATATCCACACCCTGTCTGACTTTAAATACTCAAAATTTGGACTGGAGTATGGCTTCCTTGTAAAGGAGAATATGCTGCTTGCCAGAGGTGTGGTTATAATTGACAAATCAGGAGTAGTCAAATATGTAGAGATTACAAAGGATATTATTGAGGAGCCTAATTATGACAAGGCAATAGCTGTAGTTAAGGAGCTTTTAGGCTAAAGAGAATTTAGCCGATTTCAACATTGGCTCCCGAAGAGGGACGGGACCCAACGAAGTTGGGGAGGATTTTCCGTGTTGACAGAGTTAACAGCAAGTAATAAAAGAGTGCTTAAGATAACTTCTTGGTCATCCTCTGTTTTTTCTCGTTTTCTTACTTTTCAAATGTATTGAAACTCCGGTTGCAATTAGTACTAACACTATTTGAACGTGGAGTTTATCGGTTGCAAAAATTATTGCATAGAGTATTGTTATCCACAAAAGTGCTAAGGTTCTGATTTTAAGGTTTAGAGGTATTCCATTTTTGGATAGGTATGATCTTATGTAGGGGCCAAGATATCTGTTGGATAGAAGCCACCTGAGCCTTCTTTTTGAGGAGTTCATATAGAAGTATGCGGCCAGTAGCAAAAAGGGAGTTGTAGGTAATAACGGGATAAATATTCCCAATGTCCCCAGCCCTACAAATATTGACGCAAGTATTATATAAAGTTGTCTCTTCAAACTCTTGTGTGGTCTATCCATTTTTCTAACTTTGCAAAGATACTTAACTTATACAGAAACTTTAATTTTGAATTATGGAAAACTTCTCTGCCATCGTTGAGAAGGTAAGTTCATTTCTATGGGGCTGGCCAATGATTGCTCTGCTTCTTGGAACTCACCTTTACCTGACAATTATTCTGAAATTTCCTCAACGGAAGATATTTCAGGCAATAAAACTATCTGTTACAAAAGATAAATCGGGGAGTGGAGATGTGAGCCAGTTTGGCGCTTTAGCTACATCTCTGGCAGCAACAATCGGGACGGGAAACATCGTTGGGGTTGCTACAGCAGTGGCCCTTGGTGGCCCTGGTGCCGTTTTTTGGTGCTGGATTACCGGAGTTTTAGGTATAGCAACGAAGTATTCCGAGGGGCTACTCGCAATCAAATATAGAGTAAAGACTGCAGATGGCACTATGCTGGGAGGTCCTATGTACGCTCTGGAGAAAGGGCTTAATATGAAGTGGATGGCTGTTTTGTTTTGTGTATTTACTGCCATTGCTGCATTTGGAATAGGCAATACTGTACAGGCAAACTCAATCTCTCTTTTGCTTAAAGAGAGCTATTCGATATCTCCTTATATAAGCGGCCTCATTATGAGTGCGGCAACTGCTCTGGTAATTCTTTTCGGAGTAAAGGGAATAGCAAAAGTATGCAGTACATTGGTTCCATTTATGGCTTTTTTCTATATCCTGGGTTGTCTTTTTATACTCTATGTTAACGCACCATTTCTAAAGGATACATTCTCACTGATATTCGAAAGCGCATTCTCCTCTAAAGCTGCTGCTGGAGGTTTTGTTGGTACTACAGTTATGATGGCAGCAAGATTTGGTATTGCGCGGGGGCTCTTCTCAAACGAATCCGGCCTGGGATCTGCACCAATAGTTGCAGCCGCTGCAAAAACCAGCAACCCTGTTCGCCAGGCTCTGGTTTCATCTACCGGAACATTCTGGGATACAGTGGTTGTTTGCGCATTGACAGGGTTGGTTCTTGTGAGCTCAATAATTGCACATCCGGATATAGACCATACACAGGGAGGAGCACTCACACAGGCAGCCTTTTCAAAAATTCCATATATAGGACCAATTATTCTCACGGTAGGTATCATAACATTCGCCTTCTCTACAATTTTAGGTTGGTCATATTATGGCGAAAAGGCAGTTGAATATCTTGGAGGTAAAAGACTAATCATCTACTACAGACTCTTCTGGATAGCCGCTGTTTTCGGAGGTGCCATCCTGAACCTGCATCTGGTATGGAGCATTGCAGACAGTATGAACGCTCTTATGGCAATTCCTAACTTAATTGCAATTCTTCTTCTCTCCGGGGTAGTAATCAAAGAGACCAACAAGTATTTATGGTCCGGAAACATTGATATGGAAGATCCCGAGTGCGTTCATAAAACCTAACCTGCAGGTAGTGGGTTAATATTTTTTCCCGTAATCGAGCATCTGTTTAAGGAAATCTGACGGATACTCAACCTTGTAATCTACAACTTTACCATCTTCCACTACAGGGGTGATGTCCGGGTTAATGAACCCGCCGTAGGGCTTAAGATTTAGTGTAGCATAGCGCTCCTTAAGCTCTTTATGTAGGATTGGATCAATTTCAATACTATATTTTGTTATCAGATCTTTACCGGCCTGGTAGTCTCCCTCAGATTTAACTCTTTGGAGCTCTTTTAGCAGTGATCCGAACAGATTACGAAGCTTTAGAAAGTCGTTTATTACAAAGTAGGTTTTGTTGTCACGAACCCTCTTCTCAATAACGTTTTCTGCCTTTCCATTTTCAAAGCACCACTCTGCTATAAGCTTACGCCCCTGCATATGAGCCTGAGTTACATTTTTACCAAGGTCAATTCTTACAAACTGTGTGAAAATTCCGTTTCGGATATAGTTTATATAGGCTGCTTTGTAGGCCTCTTCATTTGGAAGTACTCCCAGTTCAACAAGCTTAGGATCTGCCATATAATAGAGTGCAAAGATATCTGCCCGGGCCTCTTCCAGCGGAGAGCTAAACTCTTTAAGGGCATTTGAAGATACCCCCTCCAGAAGTTGCCCCGAACCGTGTCCAAGACACTCGTGAAGGTCTGTATGGATATCATTTGTTACTGCTCCATACTCTTTAACAAGGGCAATCTCTGCCTCATCCCAGGAAAATTCTGTAGTAATACTTTTTGGAGCCTCTTCGGCTGCCTTATTGTATGCCTCACCAATGTTAGCGATTGTAACCGACTTTGAACCATACTCCTTACGGATCCAATCTGAATTAGGAAGATTAATTCCAAGCGGTGCTGCAGGGTGGCAATCTCCTCCTAGTTGAGCAACAGTAATAACCTTTGCAGATACCCCTTTTACTTCTCTCTTCTTGAACATCTGGTCTACAGGAGAGTTGTCTTCAAACCATTGAGCATTTTTGCTGATTATATCTGTACGTTTAGAAGCCTCAATATCTTTAAAGTTAACAACAGCTTCCCAGGTTGCCTTCATTCCTAAAGGGTCGTTATAATTCTCAATAAACCCGTTTATAAAATCTACCTGACTTTGAGTGTCTTTTACCCAGGCAACATTGTATTCATCCCAAGTACGGAGGTCTCCGCTCTTATAGTAGCTAATCAGAAGAGAAATGTACTCTCTTTGTGTGTCATTTTCTGCTACTGCAGATGCCCTTTCCAGATGTGTTAATATTTTTTCAATGATTGGACCGTACAATCCACCCACCTTATAGACATCTTCAAATATTACCCCCTCTTTTTTTACAAGTTTAGAGTTTAGCCCATATGAAATAGGGCGGGGGTCTTTCGGAGTCTCCATTTTTGAATAGAAATCTTCGGCTTCGGCTCTGCTAACACCATCATAGAAGTTTACTGAGCTACCTAAAAGAAGATCTCCACTGCCGGATATATTTTTTCTCTGAGGATAGAGAGTGGGGTCGTATAACATCGGGATAACCTCATCTGCTACATCTGCCTGTCCGCTCTCGGTTAAAAGGGTACGGAAATACTCTTCGCTGCAGCCGGGGATAAATTTATCTTCGGCATAGTGGTGGTGAATTCCGTTACTAAAGAAGAGACGTTTTGCATAGACCACAAAATTATCATACTCTGTACCGCTCTTCTCCCCTTTGTAGTTGTCAAAAATTGTCTCTATAACTTTTCTGATTTTTAACCCATATTTGAAATTCTGATCCCAGAAGATATCGCGACCACTTTTAGCCGCCTCGCTGAGGTGGTAGATATACTCTTTCTGGTTAAAGGTTAGTGAATCCCATCCCGGAATCTTGTAACGGATAACTCGTATATCTGCGAACTCATCTGCAAGGTATCTGAATTTCTCCTCTTTTGTATCTTTTGTACCGGTTTGACACGAGCCCGTAAACAGCCCGACTGTCATAGCAAACAGCATAATCTTAAAGTGTTTCATTATTAATGAGATTAAACAAATATTTAATGTTTTTATATTATCTCTTTTTTAAATTTACCTCTTTGTGGTTTTTTGGATGTGCCTCCTTTTGATTCAGAAGAGTCACAGGAATTTTTTACCTCACCTTGCTGTTCACTCTCTTCTTCCAATACCGCCTCTTCTCCCCTAAACATATCAATAACAGATCTGTAAAATCTTCTCGCCATTTGAAACATAGGCATAATCACAGAAATCTTGGTTATGAGATTAGTTATAAACCTTGTAATACTCAAGCTCTCTTTTAGCTCGGAGTAGTGCAAATTAAGCATTATCTCTCTGTTGGTTATCTCGCCTTGTAGTTTAAGTTGCTCCTCTCTTAATTGGGAGAGAGTCCTAATTTGGGCATATTTATCGGATCTGCTCATCATTTGTCCCCCTGTGATGTTTTGTTACCCTGTTCAAAAAACATTCTGGAAAACAGAGTTACTAATGAGTTTATAAATAATTTATCCCTTCTCAGATACAGAATAAAAGAGATTAGCAGAAATACTCCTGCGGTAATGAGAGTCCCTGCAGCTTTGGACTCCAATAGATCTGCAAGCCACCAGCTAAAGGCAGAGGCCATAAAAGCTACAGCAATACCAAGGGAGATTATAAGCAGAGCTGCATATACTATCTTTGAGAAAAGAACGGATAGACTATCTACCATCTTTAGCTTAATTGCATCCAGGCGCATATCCAGGTACTCCTTTGCAGAATCTGCCAGATTCTCAAGCTTCCCAACCGGACCTGTCTCTTCTTTACTTGTTGTCATAGGTATAATTTTAAGTCAAAGATATGCTTTTTTGACTAGACCAGTTCGGATATTATAGCGACATAATTTTTACCGTATTTTTTTGCACACTTAGGGCAAGTTGTATACCACATATACATCTTTTTTATCTCCAGCCCTTTGGATTTTGCCAGATTTGCATAATCTTTACACCACTTGCCGGTATCGTTGAAACTTCCTTCATAGACCTTGCTGTAAAACTTACCGCTCAGCACTCTATTGTCTGCCTCCGGAATCTCTTTATCTACCGCAACATAGATATCCATATTCCATTTGGAGGTGTGTTCGCTAAGGCATAACCAGTCAACCATTTTAGCTTGGGCCTTAGTTACCTTTTTATCTACCCTTCTGATTGCAGTTCCAAACCCGACCGGCATATAAAAGATGGTGAAAACCTTATCTTTAACAAAAGGTTTGTTGACCCACTCAACAATTTTATCATCCCAGGGAGCAGGATCAAATGGTGGGCAACATTCGATGCTCTTTTCAGTTTTTGACATAACTCTGTTTTTTAATTTGTGAGTTTAACAATTTTCTATCAATCTTTTTACCGTGACCCGGGAGGAAAGATGAGCAGCCGGAATCCAGCAACTTTTGCCAGCTCTTGTAGAGTAATTGCATATCGTCTGCGAAGGGAGGCAGTATTGACCAGGGGAAAATGCCGAACATAGTATCTCCTACCAGAGCAATCTCTTTATCTACCAATATGCTTAGAGATCCGGCGGAGTGTCCCGGTGTGTGGATAATTTTTATGTTCACACCGTGAGTTGACAAATCAAAGCACTCTCCAACCTCAATATCAGGAGTAAAGGGAGAGTATGAGGCAAAACTACTCTCATATTTTCTCCCCAAAGCAGATAAAATCTTTGTTGCAAAAAGGGTTCCCTTTGGTATTGGGGTGATACCTGCAGATACCATTGTGCTCTCATTTTTACTGGCAATAACTTTACAGCCATATTTTCCCACTAATAGAGAGGTGTTTGCACAATGATCAAAGTGAGAATGTGTAAGTACAATATAATCCAGTGTAAAACAGTTAAGTGAGGTAAGCCCCTTTATAAGTTTGTTATAAGAAGATTTAACACCTGTATCTACCAGGAGGTTAACCAACCCGGATTTTATTATATAAGAGTTGCTTCTTCCGGATAGAATTCGAACAACCCTGCTCCCTTTTGAAGTTATGTAGGTCTCCATATCTTACCCCTTACCTTTGACCGGTAAAACCAGAGCCAGTAAAAACATAATAACACCAGCAACTGCTGTTACTGGCTGCATCCACGAAACATAGCCGATAATTATCACCTGAACAACCAGCCACCCGAAAACAATAGCCACAGAGGCAAATGATAGGGTGCGGGAAAATTTATGATTTATAAAACAGGCAATAGAAGCAGTTAAAAAAGAGCCTCCAACAACTGCAAATAAAATAAGACCGGGTATAAAATAGTCTTTAAAAGGGGAACCTTCAAGCCACTCTAAAGGAACTCCCTCTGCTCCTTGCATACCGTAATAGCCACCGCCAAATGCGTTAAGAGCCCCAAAAGCGAGCAGAGCTCCTAAAGTGTAGCGAATAATTCCGGATTGTTTTGTTTTTTGTATCATCTCTCTATATATATTATTTTAGGTAGTGGTAATCTCTGGAATAAAAAACAGAGTAAATCTAATAAATTTTTCTTCTTTTTGCTACTTTTGGTCTATGGAATAAGTGTAATATTTAAAGGTCGATATTATGATAGAGAGTTTTGCCGCAATCGATTTTGAGACTGCCAACGAAAACCTTAGCAGCGTGTGTAGTGTAGGTGTTGTAGTTGTTAGAAACGGAGTCATAACCGACGAGTATTATAGCCTAATTCAGCCGGAGCCAAACTACTACAGCTATCGTAACAGCTGCGTTCACGGACTTACCTGTGACGACACCGATAGTGCAAGAGTTTTTTTATATGTATGGCAAGAGGTAGAGCAATTAATTGCGGGATTGCCTCTTATTGCTCATAACAAACAGTTTGACGAGAGCTGCCTAAAAGCTGTACACCGCACCTATCAAATGGACTATCCTGATTATGAATTTTATTGTACACTCTCTGCTTCCCGTAAAATCTTTGGCAAAACCATTCCCAACCATAAGCTACATACAGTTTCGACACATTGTGGGTTTTTTCTTGAAAATCATCACAATGCCCTCTGCGATGCCCGCGCTTGCGCCGCAATAGCCCTTAGAGTATTCTAATCTACATTTTTTATTAAGCAGATTTGTAATCACTTACCTTGATTTCAAATATCGGAAAATCAAAGTCAGTAACCATACAAGGTGGAGAGCAATTGCAATCAATGCAACCGGTGTAGATTGAGGGTTTTTAATTATCATTGTAACCCAGTAAGGAGGAAATGCCCAAGAGATAATTGTTAGCCAAGACAGAGCAAAAATATCCGAAAAGGCAAAAAGAACTAAAGAGTTTAACCCTTTTGCAAAGGTCAAACCTTTAACTTTATTATCTGCACCGGAGTAAATCAAGAGGCCGATGACAGCTGAGTAAATTGATGTGAGTATTGAAATAATAACAATATTCAATTTCGGAACTAAAACAAAATCCAGAAAGAGAATTGCCGTAATTGAATAGACAAGTGATGGAAGTGCTGCAAATGATAGCCTGTTTATTATATATCCGCTCTGTCCTAAAGGAGTTACAGAGATCAGCTCCGAAACATTCCCATCTCTTTCGTCTATCATCAGAAATCCTGTTACTATCCCCATCATTCCCGAAATCATCACTATAATACCGGAAAGGATGTATTGATAATATGGAGTTATGTCAAAAGATAGCCTTGAGATTAAAAAAGGTGGAAGAAAGATGAAGATGATTTTAAATAGAGCAATCATCATTAATTGTGCAAACATCAAGATTCCCATAACAGGATCCCGAAAGACTTGCCTAACATCATTCTTGTAGTGAGTAAGAAATATCATATTTTTAATCTTGATAGACTGTTTTTTTTTCAAAAACTTTTATGGCATATTTATATAGCAGAAGGTTTGACATTAATAGATATAAAATAAGGGAAGCAGATTCATACCACACTGTCTCAGAAAAAGCACCAAGCATAAGTCGCAGGGCCGCAACACTCGGAATAAGGGTGAGAGGGTAGAGTAGATTAGAGCCCAAAATGGAAAAGCAGGGTAAAACCAGCAGAAGCATATAGGGGATGGTTTTTAAAATATATTGATTTACAGTTGAACATCCGGCATTAATCACGATGCCACAGAGTGTAAATATACCTGAGGTTAGTATTACAGAGATTAGAAAAACGGACCAATTTAACGCTCCGTCAAAACTTAAAGCGGTTATGGCAGAGGCAGCAAAGACGGCAACAATAGTTAGTGAAATGACTTTAGCCATAATATACTCACCTGTTGTGAGTGGCGAGACAATCAAAACCTGAATCACCCCCTGTCCCTTTTCCAACATTATAATACCACCAATAAAGAAGAGCCCCAACACAGATGGATCGGAGTATACAACCAGTGGGAGAGCTATTGATGTAATATTCTCGGGCAAAAGAGAGAGTACAATCAGATACATTACTGTTATAATGACATAGACCAGGTAAAAACCCTGTTTAGTCTGAAATTTTATATCTGATATTAAAGCATTTATTACCCTCATAACAAATTCTTTCCGGTTAGTTTTATAAAGATCTCCTCTAATGTAGCTTCGCAACTGTGGATTGTTTTGACTTCGTATTTACTCAATATCTCAATGAAATTTTCATTATTGCCAAGAGACCTCATTTCAAATTCACCACAGACGAGTTTATCATCTTTGAGATACTCAATTTTTAAAATTTTTCTGCCGTGCTCCAGCATCAAATCTTTAGGTGATCCTGTAACAACTATCTTACCGTCCACTATAAAAGAGACTCTGTCGCACAATTGTTCGGCAACACTCATATTGTGGGTTGTAAGAAAAATGGTTTTCCCTGCAGATTTTTGTTCAAGAATAATATTTTTAATTATATGTGCATTTACAGGATCTAACCCGGATGTAGGCTCATCAAAAAACATAAGTTCCGGGTTGTGTAGAATTGCTCGTACAAAGTTGAGCCTCATCTTCATCCCTTTTGAGAAATTTTCGGCCCTTACATCTTTATCAGCTAAAAGCCCAACTCTCTCAAGAAGTGGAGAGGGATCTCTTCTGCCGGTTTTGTAATAGGCACCTATAATCTTCAAATTTTCCAGTGCAGTTAGCTTAAGGTAGAGGTTGGGAAAATCAAAAGCAACTCCGATATCTTCATAGAACTCCTTTCCCCAAAGGTTACGCTCCTTTCCAAAAACTTTAATACTTCCACTATAGTTGCGCAGCAGCCCTATGATAAGTTTTTGAGTAGTGGTTTTCCCTGCTCCGCTGGGGCCGAGAAACCCGAATATCTCACCTTTTTTTATGCTGAAATCCATATTATTGATAGCTTTTTTATTGCTATTTGAATATGTAAATTCCAGATTTTCAATACGAATCATCTTGTTTAGATAACATTTAAAAATGTCTAATTTACAACTTTGGAATAATAAATTAGAATATAATTCTAATTATTATATTTGTCTACTTAAACTACAAATCATAACTTATGATAATTTCCTTACTATTTGGAACATACGGTGTAAAAGTAAATAAAATATTGCTCTTTATTACAATGACACTTCTTATCTACTCCTGCTCCAAAAATAACCTAGAACCGGATAATCCTCCAATAACACCTCCTCCTTCTACAGAGAAACCTAAGCAGTTCAACGCCTCGACAGACAATTTAATAATTAAGCACGAGCTGAGGGCGGCCTGGCTAACTACAGCCTGGAAACTGGATTGGCCCGGCACAACTACCGGTGCAGATAACCAAAGAAATCTGCTAATTTCAATTATAAACAATCTTAAAAGCCTTAATATAAATGTTATATACTTTCAAGCGATGACCTCCTGCGAAGCCTTCTATCAATCCCAAATTTTTCCTTGGTCCTCCTATATCACAGGCACACAGGGGCAGAATCCGGGATTTGATCCCTTAGCTGTGGCCATTGAGGCTGCTCACTCAAGGGGTATGGAGCTCCACGCGTGGATCAACCCATTGAGGGTCGGTTCTGTAACAACAGTCAATGTCTCTTCGCACCCTGCTGTGTTATATCCTAACCTATATAGTGTATACAAAGGTGTGCGCTACTGGAATGCAGGTTTGCCACAAGTGAGAATCTTTCTTCAGAATGCTGTTAAGGAGATTATCAATAACTATAATGTAGATGGAATTCACTTTGACGACTATTTCTATCCCGACGGCCTTAAATCATCTGCAGATACTTGGGACGACAGTGCTGCATTTGCACAGTATGGTGCAGGCAAAACTCTCAACGAGTGGAGAGAGAACAATATTGATATGATGGTTAAGGCAGTTAATGATGCTATTAAAGAGACAAAGGCTAAAGCAATATTTGGTATCTCACCATCGGGCCAGTATGCAAATACTCTTGCACTTTATGCAAACCCAATAACCTGGATGAATAATAGATGGGTTGACTATCTGGCCCCTCAAATTTATTGGCAGATTGGCCACTCAACTGCAGATTTTGATAAATTGGCCAGATTCTGGAGCTCAAGCTCTGTCGGGGTACCTGTATTTCCAGGGCTTGCAGCCTACAGACTTGGTGAATCCGGCTTCCCTACAGTAACAGAGTTTCTGAACCAGGTTGTATTGTGTCGTGCTTTACCGAACATAAATGGAAATGTATGGTTCCGTACGGAGCATATCCTTAAAGATCCTATGAATAGTTTCATTAAACAGAACCTATATCAAACTCCAAGTCTCGTACCTAAGATAGGCACTTATAGCACCACAATACCACAGGCTCCGGCTGTGACTCTCTCACAAAAGATAATTACCTGGAATTTTATAGATAATGCAACAGAGTATGTCGTTTATGAATTGCAACGCATTGGCACCAGAAATGACTGGAATGCAGTTATCCGTTACAAAGGAGGAAACACCACTTTTAACGGTGAGAATACCAAGAACTATATTGTTTTAGCTATTAACGGAAGAGAGAAATCTACCTATCAAAAGGTTGTTTACATCCCATAGTACTAAGATGCACTAAACGAGACTCTTAATAAAAATCAGCATCTCATTATAATGCTCTTCCATACTCTGGAGGAGTTTTATTTGTGCCCTTGCGCGAACAAGATTGTGCTGGGGATATCCGGTTTTGTACTTGTAATAGTTATCACCGTCAATATAGTCATCCAGAAACCTTACAGCTTGTTCGTAAGCCAGAAGTCTCGGTCCGAAGGCTAGAGAGTCAATCTCTTCGGGTGTGAGAAAATCTTTTGTATGAGAAAGGTAGCCGGTAAGAAATCCCCTGAAGATATCCATATCTACACTAATATTATCCAGGTTTTCATCATCTTCGGCCCCTGTGTTAGCTCCGGAGCGAATAGCATCCCCTATATCGCAACAAACGTATCCGTGCATAACGGTATCCAGATCAATAACACATAACACCTCATCGTTTTTATCCAATAGCACGTTATTGAATTTTGGGTCTTGATGGATTACCCTTTTTGGCAAAATTCCCTTCTCACCCATCTCCTCAATCTTTGAGTACTCTTCGCTGCGACTAAGCAGAAAGTCAATTTCCCATAGAACCTCTTTAACTCGACCAACCCTATCCTCTGCAACTCTTCTTCTAAGGCTCTCTATCCTCATAGGGGTGTTATGAAAATTAGGAAGAACTTCACGAAATTCATTAGAGTGAAAATCTAATAGCTGTTTATGGAATTTTCCGAATGCTATACCTGCAAGCTCTTCCATTTTTGGGTTTTGGATTCTGTCGTAGTAGTGAGCATCCTCTATAAAAACATACATTCTCCAGTAATTACCATTACTATCCCAGTAATACTCGCTGCAGTCGCCGTTGCACTGTATACTGGCAGGAGTTAGTACCCTTCTCTCTATATCTTTACAACCCTCCTCTTCCAGCTTCTTGCGAATATGATCGGTTATAAGCCGTATATTACGCTGTAGTCCATCTACATCTTTAAAAACTCTTCTATTTATCATCTGTAGAAGAAAATTGGGATGTTCAGGATTTTTGGTGATAACCTTGAATTCGAAAGTATAAAATTAACGATAAAAAATTGAACTGCAAAAAATCAGAACTTTATTCCAAGTGATATTCCGGCTCTAACTCCTGTCCAAGGTCCGTCAACAACCATCTTTGCTCCGCTTGCATTTACCGAAACGGTTTTTTTAACCATAGGTATATCAAAGTCTTCAAGGTTCTGACGTATCTCCTCTTGTTCATCAGGGGTGAGGACTCTACTTGAATTACCTATAAGCTCACCGTTACTTTTGCCGTAATGTGGTCCGATTATCCACCAGTCAAGCACAAATAACTTGCTTAGTGACCATTGTGCACCAAGTAATAGACCTACAGTGTTTGCCTTAATATCCCCGGAGAGGGTAATGCTTTGCTCAATATCATTGTCGTCGTTATATTTAAAGAGTAGATTACCCCCTGCATAATTTGCATTTCTAAAAAATGGAGCGATATAGAACCCTCTTCCATAACCTTTTTTACCCATATAAAATCTGATTTCGGGTGTAATGGCGTAGTTGCTCAATGTAAAGCTGTTAATGGCATCAACCGCCTCTTGGTCTTCACTGCCAAGCTGTTCAATAATAAAATCTTTCATAGGAAGATTCCCCTCAGGCATATTTCGGTAGGAAACAGCTATTGAGACTCTTTTTCCAAGTACTCTTTCAAATTGGACCGAGTAATTCCTGAGCGGAATAGCAGTCAAATTTAGCTTTAGAAGATTTTTCTTTGGTTTGTATGTATCTTCGTAATAGGTGCCACTAGCGGCCAAAGAACTATTAGATGAGCTCACTAATGAGAAGTGATTAGAAAAATGATTAGGATAGTCTCTCTCACTTATTGCTTGTGCATTAACAGATAGCGATGCATAAAGGAGAAATGCAGAAAAAATTAATACCTTTTTCATAATGTCAAATATTTTTGCCTACTCTTTTAATAGTCAGTTTTCGGCTTTTCTGACCGGAATCAAATGGTTGAAGAGAACCATTACAGAGCTATTATAAAAACTATGTAAATGTAATAATAAAATAGTCAGGATAGAACTCTTCTTATTTATCTGTTCTTATTCTATTATATGATATACGTTGTTCATTCTTTTTTTTTTACTAAATTGTGGTCAATTTCACTAAACTCTAAAACCAATAGGCATCTAAATTTAAACAATTATGGATTATATTAAATTTATGGCATTGACAATATTAGCACCTCTCTCTCTCTTTGGATTTACCACTTATGAGGAGATAGAGATTAACGTAATTCCAAAACCGGTATCTGTTAAAATCAATCGAGGTCATTTTTTGATAGACCAAAAAACTAAGATATTTTACAATTTTGAGAGTAATCACTCAAAAAATATAACATCTGCAATAAACAATCATCTAATAAAATTCTACTCCTTTGAACCTCTGCAACACTCTTTTTTGAGAGAACCCAAAAAAAGTTCAATTTTTCTAAAGCTGGATAGAGCACTAAAAATGCCAAAAGAGGGATACAGAATCGAGATTTCAAAAAGAGGAGTTACTATTGAAGCCTCTGAACCAAACGGACTCTTTTATGGGGTTCAGACTCTGATTCAGATGATGCCTGCTGATGCAGAAAAATTGAATGAGATCAAATTACAGAGAGTGCAAATAGTTGACTTCCCAAGATTTGATTGGCGTGGCCTCCATCTGGATGTGTGCCGCCATTTTATGCCCAAAGAGTTTGTTCTAAAGTATATTGACTATATGTCAATGCACAAACTAAATACTTTTCACTTTCATCTTACCGAAGACCAAGGTTGGCGAATAGAGATAAAAAAGTACCCTCTCCTTACAGAGGTGGGGTCAAAAAGAGAGGAGACTCTTATTGGTAGTGGAAGGAGTTCAAAGCAGTACGATGGAGTACCCTACTCCGGGTTCTATACTCAGGAGGATATCAAAGAGATTGTAGAGTATGCATCTAAAAGATATGTTAATGTTGTTCCCGAAATTGAGATGCCGGGTCACGCTCTGGCTGCGTTGGCCTCATACCCTCACCTGGGATGCACATCAGGTCCATATAAAGTGGCGACAAGATGGGGTGTGTTCGACGATGTAATGTGTGCAGGAAAGGAGAGTACTTTTGAGTTTATTGAAGGTGTACTTGAAGAGGTGTTGGCTCTCTTCCCTTCTGAGTATATCCACATTGGTGGAGATGAGTGCCCTAAAACAAAATGGATTGAGTGCCCCCTTTGTCAGAAAAGGATAGAAGAGGAGGGACTTAAGGATGAACACGAACTTCAGAGTTACTTTATTCAAAGAGCCGGGAAGTTTCTTAATTCCAAAGGACGAAAGCTAATAGGGTGGGATGAGATTCTTGAGGGGGGACTTGCTCCCAACGCAGCTGTTATGTCCTGGAGGGGAGTGGAAGGGGGTATTGCAGCTGCAAAACAGAGTCACTTTGTAGTAATGACACCGGGAAGTCACTGCTATTTCGATCATTACCAGGCAGATCCCCAAACTCAGCCATTAGCTATAGGAGGTTTTACACCACTTGAGAAGATATACTCATACGAACCTGTACCGGAGACTCTCTCACAGGACGAGGCTCGTTTTATAATGGGAGCTCAAGGCAATGTGTGGACGGAGTATATGAAAACAACAGATCACGTAGAGTTTATGGTCTATCCAAGAGCGGCAGCTCTTTCTGAGGTAGTTTGGTCTGAGAAGGGTGAGAGAGATTATACAAAGTTCCTTAAAAGGTTACGAGAGCAGGTTAAAAGATACGATGTTTACGGAATAAACTATTCCAAAGCAGCACTGGATAAATAGGAGATTTTGAATATCTAAAAAACTTTAAATTGAATAACTATATTTTTACAATATTTTCATTGCTGTTTCTGGCCTCCAGTCTGATCTCGTTTTTTGTCTCTTTTGCGGCCTGGCAAAGAAAGAGGGAGAGGGGAGCAATTGAGCTTGCGCTGCTGATGTTATTTGCAGGTTTGTGGGCCTTTCTTGTGATTTTTGAGACAGCTTCTACTACTTTGGAGGACAAGATATTCTGGTCAAAAGCGGCCTATGTGGGCGCGTTATCAACCCCTGTTCTTTTTCTAATGTTTGTTTTAAAAATTACCGGAAGAGATAAATATCTTAAAACCAGGACAATCTTGGCTCTGTTTGTCTCTCCTGTATTAGTTTTTATCCTGACACTAACTAACGAATTCCACCACTTGATATGGACTGGATTTTCTCCAATATCCGAAGTTACAAATCTCACAACATATTACCACGGAGTTGTATTCTGGGTAGGGTATTTTGGATATGCATATCTTTTACTTATAATCTCCTCTGTATATCTTTTTAAGTTTCTTATATCCAGAGCATCTCCCTTTAAGTCACAAGCTAAGGCAATATTTGTAGCACTACTATCTCCATGGCTTGCAAGTGTTTTATATGTTTCAGACTCTAATCCGATTCCTGGTTTTGATCTGGTCCCTTTAAGTATGATTATAAGTGGCACAATGCTGGCCATAGCTGTATACAAAAGCAAACTGTTAGATATAACGCCGGTAGCACGTGAGACACTATTAGAGACTTTGGAGGACGGTATCTTGGTCCTTGACAGATACCAGAGAGTCCAGGATATAAATAATGCTGCCGTTTTATATTTAGAAACAGAAAAAAAGAATATTATCGGGCAGGATTTCAATTCAATAGGGTCAGGAGTAAAGAGTATCTCCGATGCGGTTCTAAATGAGTTTTCAAACCAGATGATTCAGGTTAAATACCCGGAAGAGATCAAGCACTTTAATATTACTAAACAGGAGATTAAAAACTATCCCGGCAGCAAGCTGGTAATAATCAGAGATAAAACATCTGAGATAAACAGAGAGCACGAACTTCTGATAGAGAAGGGTAGAGCAGAGGAGAGTGATCGGCTTAAATCCTCTTTTATCGCAAACCTCAGCCACGAGATTCGGACCCCAATAAACGTGATAACAGGGTTTCTCGATGTTCTTAACCAGAAAGATATAGATGAAAAAGATCAGGCAATCTATGTAAATCTGCTCAAAAAAAGCACAGACAGGATTTTAAATACTCTCAATGACATTATTGAGATCTCAAAAATTGAGGCCGGACAGGCTAAACTTACAGAGACCCAGATTAATCTCAACGAAATTATTGATTATCTCTACAATACTTTCTTAAAAGAGGCCCAAACGAAAGGGTTATCCTTTGACTTCGTTAAAGGGATAGACGATAAGAGCGCATTGATAATAGTTGACAGGCCAAAACTTGTAACCATATTTTCCAACCTGATAAAAAACTCACTTAAATTCACAGACAATGGTAAGATTGTATTCGGTTACAAACTTAATGGAGATCAGCTTCTTTTTTATGTAAAAGATACCGGTATAGGGATTCCTTCCGGAAGAAAAGAGATGATATTTAACCGCTTTGTTCAGGCAGAGCAAACTATGAACCGTCCTTATGAGGGAGCGGGATTAGGTCTCTCGATTGTCAAGGCATATGTAGATATGCTTGGAGGCGAAGTTATTCTGGACTCCGTCGTTGGAAAGGGGAGTACCTTCTCCTTCTCAATAAACTATAAACCTGTAATTTTTCCCTCTAATATTGATTAAGTAAATCTTTTTATTCATAACATTTCTCAAAAAGAGATCAGTTTATAATTATGATATCTATTTAGTATAATTATATTGTTTTTATAATCGATTGAATATTAGGAGATGTACGATTCAAAGGTTCAAAAAATCAAATATTGTGACAACCACTGCAATTAATAACTATCTTCCGAAAAAAATTGAATGGGAAAATTTTCTATCGGGAACCTTAATTTGTCGGTTCCTATTGTGCAAGGTGGTATGGGTGTCGGAATTTCACTTTCGGGCTTAGCATCTGCAGTGGCGAATGAAGGCGGAGTAGGTGTAATATCGTGTGCCGGTATAGGACTGCTATACAAAAATTCATCAAAAGATTATCTGGAAGCCTCAATTATAGGACTAAAAGAGGAGATAAGGCTTGCCAAAGAGAAGGCAAAGGGTGTGATAGGTGTAAACATTATGGTTGCCCTTACTAACTTTGCAGATATGGTAAAAACATCAATTGCAGCAAAAGCAGATGTTATATTTGCAGGAGCTGGATTACCTTTGGATTTACCCTCTTTTCTGCAAAAAGACAGTATAACGAAGCTGGTACCAATAGTTTCATCTACAAGAGCAGCCTTAATTATTTGTGAAAAGTGGATAAAGAACTACAACTATGTGCCGGACGCAATTGTTTTGGAAGGGCCAAAGGCGGGAGGACATCTTGGCTATAAAGAGGATCAAATTTCAGATGAGAGATACTCTCTTGAGGAGCTTCTTCCGGATCTTGTAAAAAACATAAAAACAATTGAGCTGGAGAATAACTGTAAGATACCCATTATTGCCGGTGGTGGTATTTATAGTGGAGCAGATATGAAGAGAGTATTGGACCTAGGTGCATCAGCCGTTCAGATTGGGACAAGATTTGTTACCACAGAAGAGTGTGATGCATCACTGGCCTTTAAAAATAGTTATCTCAATGCTGTGGAATCGGATATAGAGATTATAAGAAGCCCGGTGGGTTTGCCTGGCAGAGCAATCTTTTCCAGTTTTCTAGGGAGGGTAAAAGATGGTCTTGAAAAACCAAAGAGCTGCCCGTTTCACTGTATAAGAACCTGCGACTATACAAAGAGTCCCTACTGCATTATTGTGGCTCTCTATAACGCTTTCAAAGGAAATTTCAACAAAGGGTATGCCTTCTGTGGAAGTAACGCTTTTAAAGCCGAAAAGATAATAAGTGTGAAGGAGACCATTAAATCGTTGATGGAAGAGATGAAGGCAGCAAAAATACTTCAAAAAAAATAGAAACGATCTATCAATATTTAGGATTAAGCCTCTCATTAATAAAAGATTAATTTAAATCAGAAAAAATATTTTATAATATTTGTTAAACTTATTAATTAAATTCATATCTTCGCCCCTACACAAATTAACAACATGAACAAAGGAACAGTAAAATTCTACGATGAAACTAAAGGATTTGGATTCATCAAAGACGAGAAAACAGGAACAGATTATTTTGTACATTCATCTGGACTGAAATCAAGAATCAGAGACAACGACGAAGTTACATTTGACCTCGAACAAGGAAGAAGAGGCTTAAATGCTGTAAATGTAAAATTAGCGTAGCTTGAAACAACTTAAAAAGTTTTTATATAAATAATTCTTTTTTTAAGTCATTAAAAAGCCCCACGTCTGTGGGGCTTTTTATATTTATAGCCTAATTAAAGAGCGGAATAGTGAATTTAAATGAACTACCCACATTTAGCTTACTCTCTACCCATATTTCGCCGCCGTGTGTCTCTACGAACTCTTTGCAAAGAATTAGTCCTATCCCTGTTCCACTCTCCTGATTTGTCCCTTTAGTTGAGCTACCTGCCCCTATCTGCCATAGATTTTCAAACCTGTCGGGGTCAATTCCAACCCCTTTATCGGTAACTGAAATTGTTGCATTGAATTTTTCGGGTTCGACTGAAATAGTAACAGAGCTGTCGGGGTATGAAAATTTAATTGCATTAGTAACCAGATTTCTGAGGATTATCTTAAACATATTTGGGTCACAAAAAAGCACCACCTCCAGAGGATCGTGAAAAACAATATCTATGTTTTTATTCCTGGCCTGATTTATTACCAATAATTCAATCTCTTCCCACAGCTGTTTAAAGGATATCTTCTCCGGATGGTAGCTTATCTTTCCAAGCTGGCTACGAGACCACATTAACAGATCTTCGAGCAGAGAGTATGTAGAACGGCTTGAGTTGTTCATAAGCTCTATCATATGCTCTACCTCCTGCGGCTCTATACTTTTAAAGTTCTCTTTAAGGTAGTCTGTAAATCCAATCAGTGCAATAAACGGATTCTTAAGGTCGTGTGCAATAATTGAAAAGAACTTATCTTTGGTGGCATTTGCCTCTTTCAACTCTTTATTTACGCTGCTTAACTGCCTTAAAGTCTCCTCAAGAATGTGTTTCTCTTTAATAAGTTGCCTTTGAAGGTTGTTTACCTCCCGGTTTAGCTCGTGCATCAAAGAGTTGTTTTGGATGAGCTGGTTAGCGTCTGTTCCTCCTGAGATAAGAATTTTGCCATTTTTATAGAAAACGCTTGCAATTATTGAGTTATTAATACTAGAGTAGTTTCCGAAAGTGATAAACCCTTTATAGATAAGGGGATTGATTGCATTGATATTTATAAGTTTTTCAAAAGTAGGGTTAAGCAAACTATCTTTAGGTTTGCTCTCTCTGAAAAGTGTTCTGATAGCATTGTTTGCAAATAGAAGTTCGCCGTCGGTTTTAAAAATGGCAATGCAAAACGTATTGTTTTCAATTATGTACTCACTCAGCTCTTCACTCCACTCTTCGAAAGAGAAATTATCTATCTCCATAGTAGTTTAATGTTTAGACTTTAAAGCATCCAGTTTCTCGTCCGAGAAATATACAAAAAGAGGGATATTAAGCTGCATCCACTCGTAGTAGGGGTAGATTTCGCAATAGGCCTGCGGGGAGAGCTCCTTTTTAATTATCTCAATCCAGGAATTAAGCTGAGCTGCCCAGTAAGTTGTTGTAAAGTTATGACTTCTGTAGGCTCGGAAGACCCAAAGAACAGTCTCAACAAATACCTCGTCATTTCGATTTCCAAGGATAGAGGCTATGAATCTCACGTGGTTTGAGTGGTTATCTTTCATCATAGCAATGTTGTCTTTACCAATGAGGTTAACTATGTCCTCTCTGGAGATCATACTTCTGTTTATTTCGGCAATAAGCTGGTCACTTTTGTCAATATACTCTTTAACAGAGTTGATGCTAACATTGTTAAGTCTCTTAGCCGATTCAATAAGTGTTTTCTTATCCATTGTATTCTATGCTAATAATGAACTCTTCCAATTTATATAGGTCGGGGAAGTAGAGTAAATTGGGATATTTTCCGGTTATCTCTTTTTGATAGTAACGAAGTCCTTGACCCCCTACAATTATTAGAGTCTCGGGGAATAGTGCACTTATTCTCTTGATTACCTCCTCAAGCAGATTAATATGAAAGTAGATACTCATTGAGAGTGCAACTATTTTTGGGTTCACAGTCTCTATAAATTTGATCAAATCATTTAACGGTGTGTTGGCACCAAGAAAATGGACGTTCCAACCGTGAATTTCGAAGATATCTGCTACCATCTTTATCCCAATCTGATGCGCCTCCTTCTCAACGGAAGAGGCAACGACTGTATTGTTCATTCTTGATTTAGGGATGATTTTTGAGTAGAGTTCGTTGAGAATTGACTCCACAATTGCAGATGCCATATGTTCCGATGCAACACTAATCTCACCCTTCTCCCAAAACTCGCCGACATCGTATAAAGCGGCTTTAATTACATTCTCGTAAATATCGTTAATACCGGTTTTTTCGTTTACTAGTTTATTAATTATCTCTGAACAGACCAATCGATTGCCAACCAATAGTCCATCCAGAAACTGTTTCTGTATAAGTGCAAAATTCATAATATATTACTAACCCCACTCTAAAGTTAATAATTTATTGTTACAGAAAGAAAATTAAATGAGATATTAAACTGAGATGTTAAAGCACTTTCTCCATTACAAAGTCTTCCATAAAGAAGCCGTTGCCAATGTCGATGTTCTCTTCATTGATAATTTTGAATCCAAAATTCTTATAAAAAGTTATTGCCCGATTGTTTCGGTTGACATTTAGAGATAGAGTGCTGTTGTTGTTGAAACGAGCAATTTTTTCAATCTCCTTGATCATTGCTTTGCCACATCCGCTGCCCTGATATTTTGGGAGTATATAAATTTTGTGAATCTTAGTTTTGCCTGTACCGGAGAAGTTTAGCTCATAGGAAGAATAACCGATGTATCTGCACTCCCGATGGCCACTCTCATTATTTGTGTTCTCAAGATCATAGAAGAAAGCGAGCAGAAACCTATGGCCTTTGATATCTATCTGCTCAGCCAGAGAGGCAGCACTATACATCATATCCAGCATATAATCTATCTGCTGCGCTTTAAGGATATCTCTAAATGCTATTGGCCAGGTCTTATATGCAATATCCCGAATGATTGGGATATCATCTGTAAAGGCATTGCGAATATGTATCATCTCAAAATCATATAAAGATTATGAATCCGAAAATTTTTCTTCTGATAAATTAGCCTAAAGATGTTTAAAAACCGCCTGTTAAGCTATCTCATCTTATGTTTAAATGGTAGACTCCTCTTGTGTTTCAGGAGATGAATCCATCTCTGGATTGGAGGCTGAATTAACTTCTGATATAGGAGCAGATACAATTACGGGTTTAGGTAGATCTACCCATTTTTTGACATTGAAGGCATTCATTCCCCTTATCCCTCTCTCAATTTCGAAAGAGACAATATTGTTCTCTGAAATATCTTCCAGCAATCCGTGGACGTGAACAAAAAACTTCTCCTGTGTATCCAACTCCTTAATGAAACCAAAACCTTTCGAACTGTTGAAGAACTCCACTCTACCTTTGCGAAGAGCCGGTTTCTCCTCACGCTCTCTTTTAGGAATTGACACCTCAATATTCTCCGCTTTTATCTTAATTTTCTTGGAAGGATCCGGTGGAGTATTTGTGATCATTCCGTTTTCATCTACAAATGCGAGCATATTTTCAAGCCCTCCACCTTGGGCGCTGGCTTTACGATCCTCTTTCTTTTGCTGCTTTTCTACTCTTTTACTTAACCTTTTTTTCTCTTTCTCTCTTTTGTTAAATGTTACTTGTGATTTTGCCATTCGATATTATAAATTAAATTTTGGGCTACTCGCTTTGAACAGCCCGGATGGGCTTTGTAGGATTTCCGTTTTGCAAAGATAGTAAATTTATCAGCCATTGGATTTAATCTTCCTTATTCATAAATTTGTTTAAAATTAAACAAAAAGTAAACATCATATTTCAGATAATTAATTTTATGCAAATGAAGAGATCACTTTTAGTAATCACTATGCTGCTAGCATTTATGGGAGGCTCAAAACTAACGGCAACCAATCAGGAAGCCAGACTACTTAGATTTCCGGATATTCACGGAGATAAAATTGTATTTTCTTATGCAGGAGATATTTATACAGTACCTGTAGATGGAGGTGTTGCCAGAAGGCTCACCTCACACATTGGGTACGAGATGTTCCCGAAATTCTCTCCGGATGGTAAGCATATCGCATTCACAGGACAGTATGATGGAAATACAGAGGTGTTTGTGATATCTGCAGATGGAGGAGAGCCAACCAGATTAACATTTACTGCTACACTGGGCAGAGACGACGTAGGTGACAGGATGGGGCCCAATAATGTTGTCATCGACTGGACTCCGGACGGAAAGAACATTCTTTACAGGACAAGAGGGTACACCTTCAACGACTTTACTGGGCAGTTGATGACAGTTCCAATGGAGGGCGGACTTTCACAAATGATTCCTTTAAAAAACGGAGGTTTTGCAAGTTACTCTCCGGATGAAAAGAGATTGGCATATAACTATGTTTTCAGAGAGTTCCGCTCCTGGAAAAGATACTCAGGAGGAATGGCAGATGATATCAGAATCTTTGATTTTGAGACCAAAAAATCTGAGAGAATAACAGAAAATGTTAACCAGGATATCTTTCCAATGTGGTCAAAAGATGGTAAGGTAATATATTATATCTCTGATAGAGATAGTTATATGAACCTCTACTCCTGGGATACACAGAGTAAAAAAACAGAGCAGATAACCAAATACAGAGATTACGACATTAAGTTCCCTGCAATTGGAGACAAATTAATAGTATATGAAAACGGAGGTTATATTATTAAGCTGAATCCAATTTCAAAGAAGGAGGAGCGTGTTAAAATATCTATCGGTAATGATCTTACCTATGCAAGGAGTGAGTGGAAAGATCTCTCGAAGAGTATCAGATCTTTTTCTCTATCTCCAAATGGTGAGAGAGTACTTGGAGGAGCCAGAGGGGACTTGTTTTCAATCCCTGCGAAAAACGGAATAACTTATAATCTCACCAACTCCTCAGATGCAAATGATAAAAGTGCAGACTGGGCTCCGGATGGAAGTGGCTTTGCATATATTACAGATAAAGATGGAGAGTTTAATATATATTTCCGTGATATCCGCACCGGTAAAGAGAGAAAGCTTACAGATATCAAGGGGTATATCTTTGGTTTTGAGTGGAGTCCGGACTCTAAGAAAATCCTATGGAGCGAGAAACTCAACACCCTCAATTTATTAGATTTTGCAACAGGTAAGAGTACTGTTATTGAACACTCCGGCATAAGTCCTATTAACGACTATAACTGGTCTCCGGACAGCAGACTTGTGGTCTATACCCGTCCCGGTAAACAGACATCTACAGTTATGGTTTTTGATACAAAAGATGGAAGTAAAAGAGAGATAACAGACCAATGGTACAGCTCTAACAGTGGTAACTTCAGTAAAGATGGGAAGTATCTGCTTTTTGTCTCCAACAGAACTTTTAACCCAACCTACAGTAGTACGGAGTGGAATCATATCTACTCAAATATGAGTAAGATATATATCCTTCCAGTAGTTAAGGATGCAGAGGTGCCTTTTGCACCTAAAAATGATACTGTTGCAGTTACAGCAGCCGTAACAGCACCAGTTAAGCCGACAACCGAAAAACCAAAGAGCGCAGCTGATTCAAAATCTGAGGTAGTATACATTTTTGATAATGCAGCTTCACGAATTATAGAGGTGCCTGTTGCAGCAGCACAATACGGGAACCTTCATATGATTGGCAACTCTATCTATTTCAGCTCAAGAAGAGGTACATCAATGTACGACATTGAGGCTAAGAAGGAGACAGACCTCCAGGCGATGATCATCTTTAGCCACGGGTACAAAAAAGCTTTGGCTATTTCAGGAGGTAATGCTCAGGTTGTTGAAGTCCCAAAGGCTCCTGTAACGATAAGCAAACCAATCTCAACAGCAGGAGTTAAAAAGCTGGTAGATTATAAACAGGAGTGGATGCAGATCTACAAAGAGAGCTGGAGGCAGATGAGGGATTACTTCTATGCCAAGAATATGCACGGAGTAGATTGGGATAAAATTTACAAACGTTATGAGCCGCTTGTATCTCACGTAGCTCACCGCTCAGATCTTACCTATTTGATAGGAGAGATGATTGCAGAGTTAAGCGTTGGACACGCATATTCGCAAAACGGAGAGAAGCCGGAGCCTGTAAGAGTTCCAACAGGGCTTTTAGGTGCTCGTTTTTCAAAAGATAAATCGGGTTTCTTCCGGGTAGATAAGATTATTGAGGGGGCCAACTGGAATGCCCAGACCCGTTCTCCACTGACTATGCCGGGAGTTGAGGTTAAAGAGGGAGAGTATATCCTTGCAATTAATGGAGAGTCATTAAAAGATCATAGTGACATTTTTGAATTGCTTGTTGGTACTGCAGGCTCGTTGGTGGAGCTGGATGTAAGTGAAAAGCCGGAGATGACAGGATCGAGAAGAGTTCTCGTTGAACCTATTGCAGATGAGTCCGCTCTTCACTACTATAACTGGGTTCAGAACAATATCCGCAAAGTCTCGCAGTCCACTAACGGAGAGGTTGGCTATATACATATTCCGGATATGGGACAACCGGGGCTAAACGAGTTTGTAAAACACTACTATCCTCAGCTGGACAAAAAAGCCCTCATCATTGACGATAGAGGAAATGGTGGCGGTAATGTTTCACCAATGATTATTGAGAGGCTACAACGTACCATAACACTCTTTACAATGCACACAAACCAGAAAGAGGGTTCAATTAATCCGGTTGGTACATTTCAGGGTCCTAAAGTTCTGCTTGTAAATGAGTACTCTGCCTCAGACGGAGACCTGTTCCCATATCGCTTCAAGTATAACAAACTGGGAACAGTCATAGGAAAACGCACCTGGGGTGGAGTGGTCGGATACAGCGGAACCATACCGGTAGTAGACGGAGGTTCAATAGTAACCCCATCCTATGCGCCATTTGCTGCAGATGGTAGCGGATTCATAATTGAAGGAGAGGGTGTACACCCGGACATTCTCATTGAGAACGACCCATATAAAGAGTTTATGGGTGAAGATGAACAACTTAACAAAGCCATTGAGGTGATAAAACAGCAGATGAAGGAGTTTAAATATATGCCTGCGAAGATTCCGGCTTTCCCGGATAAGAGTGCTAAGAGATAGGAGTAAATTCAAAAACCACGCTGCAGCCCGAGGATATTTTAATGTGTGATGTGAATCAATTTATCCGATTATTTATCATGACAATAATTAAAGCAAATAACCATACACACCGGACTGCAGCGTCGTTTTTTATTTAACGGCGTTGCAAACATAGCCAATTATGAGTGTAGGAGGTTTGCTTCAATCCACTGTTGCAATTTATTTCGCAAAAATGTGATTTAACTTATTTAAAAACAGATTTGTAAAAAATGACTGTTTCGTTTTGTTTCAGGTATTACTGATGTTTTCGGGAGATATTTTCTGGATTTTCTTCAAGATTTTACCCTTCATAGTCCTTATGCTTGCCTCGGAACTGTTAAGAAAATTGGCTATATCCATATTCGAGAAGCCCTCTTCATTTAGCACATAGATCAGTTTTTCAAAATCTGTCAACTCATCCAGATTTTCAATATCTCCATATATTGCAGAAAACTCCTCTGTAGTTGTTATTGATGATAGAGAGCTTCTTGAAAGAGAGTTGGCCTGATCAATTATGCTGTTAAGGCTGTCAAATACCTCATTTGAAAGCTTTCTTGACCTGACTGCCTCCATATAGACATTATCTATAAGTTGAGGGAATATAAAAGAGGTAGATTTACAAATTTCGGAGGTAATCCACAATTTATTCAAGTTCTCTTCAAATCTCTTAGCATCGATCTCACACTCAGATATCTTTTTTTGAATCCTCCTCTTTTTGATATAATATATAGAAGATGTGATTATTATCACAGAGATTAAAAGAAATATAAAATTGATAAAAACTATTCTCTCTTTTTCCAGTGAAGCAATCTGGATGTTTTTCTGGTCAACATCATATTTACGCTCAATTTCCAGCACCCTGTTTTTTGAAAGTTTAGTATAGGCATTAATATATGAGTGGTATGCCTTTTTATAATAAGAGGTAGAGGATTTTAAATCTCCCATAGAAGCGTAGATATCGCCAAGATATCGGTAATAGAAGTGGCTGTCTGTACTATTGGAGTCCTTAATTGATTTAACAGAAAGAACCCCGTAGTGCAGGGTGCTGTCCGGTTGCTCCATTCTTTTATATTGCAAAGCAAGTTGATAATAGATCTTTGGATAGTTTATATCCAGCTCCTCAGTATTGTTAATGTTTAAAATCTTTTTAAGATACTCTGTTGCAATTTTGGTGTCTTTTTTTGCAACATAATAGTTGAAAAGAGAGTTGTAGAGATTATATTCTATGTATGGTGGAAGCTGCTCTTCGTCACCAAAACAGGCTATACTAGAAAGAGCTTCACTATACCTCTTGAAGCTGAGGTAAAATGTAAATAACTCAAGGCTTGAGTTTAGTACTCCTGTTCTGTAATTTGCAAGGTTGCTTAATTCAATGCTTTTTTTAAGATACTCCTCTGCCACATCTGCCTGTGATCTTGCCCTGTTCATCCTTCCAAGATATAGGAAAAGTGTAGCACCTATATGGCTATTCTCATTATCTGTTTTTTTATATAGACTCTCTGCCTCTTTTATAGTCAGGTATGCATTTGAGTCCACGCGATTTATACTATAGAGAGCAATTGATTTGTAGAGCATTGAACGGCATCTGTTATAGTAGTCTTCACCAATGCTATACCATTGTGCAGATTTGTTAATGATAGAGTCAATTCGCACAGTACCGTATTTTTGTTCAAATGCGATAGAGTAGAGTAGAGCAGAGTACGCAGAATATTCACTCTTATCTTTATATTCCGATACTATCCAAGAGAGTGAGTCCAGAACATCTTGTGGTCTGCTGTAAAGAAGCTTCTCATATCCCTTTAATAAATTGAGGTTGCCGGTTTGTTGATTGACCTCCTCTCTAGTTGAACAGGAGAAAATTATAATACTGAAAAACAGAACTTTAAATAATCTCATAAGAAATTGTTACTCTCTGCAAATATAATAATTTATAAGAGTCTCTGCCTCATAAAGGTAGCCTGTACCGAACAGATTAAGGTGATTTAAAACGTGGTAAAGCCTGTAAATATTCTCACGCTCTTGCCACCCATTCTCAAGGGGATACTCATCATTATATGCTTGATAAAACTCCGGTGGAAATCCTCCAAAGAGCTTTGTCATAGCTAGGTCTGCCTCTCTGTGACCGTAATAAACTGCCGGGTCAATCAATACCGGCATCATAGAGTTATTACAGAGATAGTTGCCACTCCAGAGATCTCCGTGAAGAAGAGATGGGCTCTCTTTGACACTATCCAGAATGGAGCCAATCATAGATTCCAGGCGAGAGATGCTATCTCTTAACTTTTTAGCAGCCAGCCCTTTTGACTCCGCGAGTTTAAACTGGAATAAAATTCTCTTTTCAAAATAGAACTCAGTCCAGTTTGATCCCAACCCTCCCTTAACAATATTTAACTGAGGAGTGCCTCCTATATAGTTATCTTCATAAAAACCGAAGCTCTTAGATCTTTTTTTGTGAAGCTTTGCCAAAGAGCGGCCAAGTTCATTAAAAAACAGTGAATCCGGTTCCTCCCGGGAGATAAACTCCATAAGGATGAAATCTTCATCTGTTGCAACAATATGTGGCGTTTTAACAACTTTTGCAGATTCAATCTCCTTAATCCCGTTCTCTTCACAGAAAAATAATCTGCCCGGCTCACCGCTTTTGAGAAAATAAAATTTTCCGGATTCGGTTTCGATTTTTCCGTCCAATGAGGCAGAGCCCTTTGATAAATTGCCTTTTACCACAATTTTCTCATTTAAAATCTCCTCAAGACGGTTAATTAACTTCATACCGGTTTATTTTAAGTAACTATAGTAAAGTCGCAAGTTAGAACAAAAAATTTATATTTGCAGCAGTTATGAATTATAGACAGGATAATATCGTCGCATTAGTTAAAAGTGGAGATAGAAGAGCTTTTGACCATTTCTACGGGATGGAGTATAAAAAGGCATTTTTCTACTCCTTTAATTATGTGCATAATAGGGAGATTGCAGAGGATATAGTCCAGGATTCGTTTGCCTCATTATGGATAAACAGAAACTCTCTTGACCCTGCATATCCGCTTCAGCCATATCTCTACTCAATCATAAGAAACAGATCTATAAATGTCCTCAAAAGGTTGGCATTAGATCAAAAGATAATGAGTGAAATAACTAAAAGGGAGCATAGGGCTAACCTTGCTGCCCTTACAGATGACTCTGCAGATACTCTTGTAAGGTCTCAGTTGGAGGAGTTTATCAATAAGGCCTATCTTGAATTGCAACCCATATTATCATCTTCATTTACAGATAGCAGAGTAAGAGGGCTCACTTATGGAGACCAGATCCTCAGTTGAAGAGAAGATCGCCAGACTTAAAAAATAGAATCTCTTCTGCCGAGTACTACCAGTATTTGCAGAAGACTTGAAGGGATGACTCTTTGCTGAATCGGTCATTCCTTCTTTTTTTTTATTAAGCAAAAATGACTATTTTTGAGTTGCATTTTAAAGACCACTATGAAAAAAAATAAATATATTGCTCTTCTGCTCATTTTTGCAATCGCGACCCTTTTTATCTCTTGTGAAAAAAATCCCTTCGGCGGGGCGGAGTTCAGACGAGTTGTCATATTGTATATGGCTGCAAACAATAATCTCAGCAGCTTTGCAGAGCACAATATATCTACGATTAAAGATGGATTTGTACCGGATAAACAGAGCAAAGATATCCTTGTGATCTATGTCCACCTTGCTAATAAAGATCCAAAACTTGTAAGAGTCTATAAAGAGAGTGATGGGGTTGTTATAGAGGATGTTGTAGCTGCGTATACAGACCAAAACTCTGCAAACGGAGATGTTCTCAAGGCCGTTCTTAACAAAATCAAGGTGATCTTTCCTGCTAAGGAGTATGGTCTTATCCTATGGTCTCACGCCACAGGTTGGTTGCCACAGGGGTATTTTAACACCTCTGTTACCCAGGGGGCATATTATGAAGACCCATACAAAGATATTGTTAAGAGCTTCGGAGAGGACAGAGGGGTAGAGATGGAGGTTAAAGAGCTTAAGGGAGCCCTCCCTTTTCGCTTCTCATTTATTATCTTTGACTGCTGTTTTATGGGTGGGATTGAGACCATATATGAGCTTAAAGATAAAGCAGATTTTATAGTTGCATCCCCAACAGAGATTCTTGCATACGGTTTTCCCTACGATCAGATAATGAACTCTCTTTTTCAGACAAGGTTAGATCTTGAACAGACCTGCCAACTCTTCTACAACTACTACAACAACCAGTCCGGAGTGCACCAATCTGCAACCATCTCTATCTACAAAACCTCAGAGCTTAAGCAACTGGCAGATGTTACTAAGAGCATATTCAATAATAACAGGAGCAAAATTGCCACTCTCACGATGAGTAGTATTCAACCCTATTTTCGTCTCAATAAAAGTTGGTTCTGGGACCTGGGTCACCTGATAGAGAAGATTGCCACCCCTGCGGAGTATGCAACTTTCACCGCATCTCTGGATAGGGTTATTGTCGCAAAGTGGAACACCCCTCACTTTATAGATCTGGAGATAAAAAAATATTCCGGAGTGAGCACCTACATTCAAAATCCAGAGAATGATTTTCTGGACTCTTTCTATAGAGGATTTGACTGGAATGTTGCCAGCGAAATGATTAAATAGATTTTTTTTTATATCTTTGCCCCCTCTAAAAAAGGAGACTTTTTTGGTGCAATGGGACCCGGACCAATCCGGGTTGAGTAACACATTTTAAATCATACTTATGAAAACAATTACATTGAAAGGTAATCCAAGAGAGATTACAAAAAAGGGCAAAACAGCACAGATGAGAAGAGATAATCAAATCCCTTGTGTTCTTTACGGTCCCGAAATGCCAAACATCCACTTCTCTGTTTATGACAGAGATCTTAATCAGATTCTCAACACCCCTAACTCATATATAATTGAACTTGAGATAGATGAAAAAAAATACAAATCTGTTCACCACGCATCTCAGTTCCATCCAATGACAGATGAGCCATTGCATATGGATTTTCTTGCTGTAACTGATACAAGACCGGTTGTTATCAATGTACCTATTCTTATAACAGGTAACTCAGAGGGTGTACGCCAGGGTGGTAAACTTATCCTCAATACAAGGAAAGTTAAAATCTCTGCAAATGTCAAAGATCTCCCGGATAACATCACCATAGATATCTCAAATCTTGGAATAGGCAAAACAATCTCTGCAGGAGATATTAACCTGGATAATGTCCAGATACTTACTGCAAAGACAACTATTATTTGCGCAGTTAAAATGACACGTGCAGCTATCGGAGCTGCTGCCGCCGCTGCCGCTGCAGGAAAATAGTAAACATTTTAGGGTATGAGCTATCTGATAGTTGGATTAGGAAATATCGGATTTGAATATACTGATACTCGTCATAATATAGGTTTTATGGTATTGGACGCCTGGGCTCAGGAATCCAATACCATTTTTAGTTCATCAAGGTACGGTTCGGTTGCTGAGTACCGTTTTAAGGGTAATAAGCTAATACTTCTCAAACCATCTACCTTTATGAATTTGAGCGGAAAGGCGGTTAACTACTGGCTTCAGAAAGAGAAGATTCCTGTTGAGAATATGCTGGTTATTGTTGACGATTTATCACTCCCTTTGGGTACAATAAGGATGAGAAAGCAGGGGAGCGACGGAGGTCACAACGGGCTTAGAGATATTTGCGAAACCCTCGGCTCCACAGCTTACACCCGTTTGAGAATAGGAATAGGAGATAACTTCTCAAAGGGGAGACAGATAGATTATGTTCTGGGAACGTGGAGTGATGAGGAGAGAAAAATGCTGCCGGATATTCTCACGAAGGCTGCCGACGCCTCAAAATCTTTTGCAGCAATTGGTCCGGACAGAACAATGAATCTCTTTAATACAAAATAGATAGAGCAATAATAATCTTATATGAGCAGGTTGGATAAATATCTGTGGTCTGTTCGCATCTTCAAAACCAGAAGTGATGCTGCAGATGCGTGCAAATCCGGGAAGGTAAAGGTAAATGGAACAGAGGCCAAGGCATCAAGAGAGGTTAGGGCTGGGGATGAACTGGTTGTAAGGAAGCTTAGCATCTTTTTTGAATTTAAGATTATTGAGTATATAGATAAAAGACAACCTGCACGACTGGTACCAAACTATATTGAAAATCTAACATCGGAAGAGGAGCTGGCAAAGCTGAATGCACCCAAAGAGAGTCTTTTTCTCTACAGAGAGAGAGGGACAGGCCGTCCAACCAAAAAAGAGAGAAGAGATATGGATGGGATTATGGGGTTTCTTGAGATGGATGACAATTCAGATGAGTAGAGTATTCACGCTTTACCTGTTATCTCAAGCAGGGAGCATTTACCCTCCCACAAGTACTCTCCCATATAGGCCGGAACAAGAATAACTTCCCCTTTTTTGATACTCTGTCTCATACCACCTCCGATTATAGCTCCATCTCCTTCAATGCAAAAATAGATGATAAAACTTCCAAACAGGTGACTCTCCGCTCTGTAGCTACTCTCTAAATCAACTCTTTTGATCTTAAAATATGGATTATCTGCACTACCACCTTTTAGTACAAACTTGGAGGGGTCAAGCTTTTCATAATCAATGCAATCTATTGCAAGGTCCAGATGCATCTCTCTTGCAGTTTTTGTACTCCTCTCCCTACCCCAATCATAGACTCTGTAGGTGACATCAGAAACCTGCTGGATCTCTGCAACCAGAATCCCACCGGTAGCTGCGTGAAGAGTTCCGGGTTTAATATATACTATATCCCCTTTAACAGGCTTTATTACATTGAGAGCATCAACTATTGAACCATCTCCACACTTGTCAAAGAGCTCTTTTGGGGTGAGCTGCCGGTTGAGTCCCAAATATATCTTAGCCGTGGGCGATGCTTCAAGAATGTACCAACACTCTGTTTTACCATAACTGTTATGCCTCTCCATTGCGGTTTGATCATCCGGGTGAATTTGAAGAGAGAGGTTCTCCTGGATATCTAAAATCTTTACCAGAAGAGGAAACTCATCTCCGTATCTGTCATAAATCGAGTCTCCTACAAGATCTCCCAGGTATATCTCCACCAGATCATTCAGGTCATTTCCCACCAAAAAACCGTTTGAGACAAAAGAGACATCATCCTCAACACCGCTAATCTCCCAGCTCTCACCAACAGGATTGTCTGAGCTGCTCTCTTTCCCTAGACTGTTTATTATGTCGGAGCCGCCCCAAACGCGCTCTTTGAGAATGGGATTAAATTTGAGAGGATATAAATTTTCCATATAGTTTGTTCATATAAAAGATGACACCAACTGTATAGATAAGTGCCAAAATGTAGATTAAATAGTAGTAGTTGCCCGGGATGAGATCTGCAAAACCTAAATCAGCGGGCATCTCCGGAAATAGAATTGTAATCAGATACGAAAATCCGTTATTTATGAAGTGAATGAATATCACAATCCAAAGTGAGCGTGTTCTCCAGTAGATCCACCCCATCAAAAGGCCCAGCAAAAATGCGGGGATAGCCTGCCAGGGGTTAAGATGCATAACCCCGAACATTACGGCACTCCATATAATTGCCTTTGCAGGGGTGGTGTGGTGTAAAAGCCCCCTTAGAATTATCCCCCTGCAAAAGATCTCCTCCAGCAGAGGGGCAAAGATCACAATAGCAAGAAAGCTGCTCAATTTATTGGTTTGAATCTGAAGCATAAGATCTTTAAAGAACTGAGGAACCTCCATCCACATTGTGAGAGGTTCTGTAACCAGGTTAAAGGCAAAGACCAGAGGTAGTATCATTATAAAGGAGAGCAGTGCGCCAATAGATCCAAAATTGGGACTATTAATCTCTACAGATACCCTGTTGGTATCCCCATTTTGAAGAGACATCCTTTCATCACTTCTGACAGAGAGGTAGATAAGAGTTGCAGGTGGAATAAATATAAGAGGATAGGTGATTAACCCTCCCCACCCAAAGAAGCCCGGAAATATCACATTGATAAGCATTGTTATCAATGCACCCAGGATAGACCCCCCGATAGCCAGCACCCCAATTAGAAACCAGCTCTCAGTGATGTTGGGAAGGAAGTAAGAGTATCTTTTTAGCATAGATTAATCAATTTTCTTAAAGAGTGGAGTGGGGTAGACCCCCAGATCGCATAGCTCACAAACTCTTTTTGTAACCGAATCCCGATCCTCTTTATAGGTAACTCCGAACCACAAATCCGGTGTAGAGAGAACTCTGCAGGAGGCATAACCCTCCTCAAGCAATTTATTTACAATGAAGGGTATATAAAATTCACTTTTAGCTTCATCTCCTCTCTCCTTTAGAAATTCTCCAAAGAGCCTCCACCCCTGTTCAAAAAGATCGGGGGTGAAACCCCACATATTCATTGAGACAGGAGCATCTTCCTCAATTTTAACTCTCTCGCCTTTGCAGTTCTCACCTGTAATCTCATCATCCTCTCTTTTTATATTGTGATGCTCCTCTACCGAGACCAGAAACCCATCACTCCCTACTGTACAGACCCCTCTTGATACAGACCCGGATTCGGAGAGTGTGTTTCCTGTCCTGAATCCTACCATAGAGAAATTCCCTTTGCTGCCGGCAATCTTAACAAGGTAATCTGCAATAACCTTAAACGATCTCTGTCCGTAGTAGTCATCTGCATTTATAACTGCAAAAGGAGTTGTTATACTCTTATGAGCAACCAGTACTGCGTGTCCGGTTCCCCAAGGCTTCTCTCTTAAAGAGTTTAGAAAAAAACCTTTAGGAATAACATCCAGCTCCTGCTCTATAAAACAGATCTCGATAGAGTCTCCGTAACGACTCCTGACTCTGGCCTCAAAATCTTCCCGAAAAAAATTGCGAATAATAAATACAACTCTCCCGAACCCGGCCTGAACGGCATCGTAAACAGAATAATCCATAATTGTTTCCCCATTCGGACCCACCCCATCCAGCTGCTTAAGTCCTCCATATCTGCTTCCCATTCCGGCAGCCAGAACCAATAACGTTGGTTTGATCATATTGCTCATTTAAAATTAATACTAAAGGACAAAATTATTATTAATTTTGTAAAAAATTGAAGTTTTGAGTCTAAAAGAGAGATGGCACACCTTTATTGATTCCCGGATTATGAAATTTGTCCGGAATAAATATCTTGTTACAGGATTGGCATTTGTAATATGGATAACATTTTTTGACTCGAACAACCTCATTGAGTGGTCCAGGGTGGTTCTAAACATCGGGCAACAGGAGTCTCAGAAAGAGTACTACAAAGAGTCTATTAAGAACACGGAGGAGAAACTCAGAGAGCTCTCATCAAACAGAGATTCACTTGAAAAATATGCAAGAGAGCAGTATCTCTTTATGGCAGACGACGAAGAGATTTTTATTGTAGAGGAGAGACCTTAAGCAAGTCTCTTAAATCTGAAGACTCATATGTAGGGCCGCCATCACAAGGTATAGACCTGTAGTTATAGAAGAACTGATCTATCCCGAATATCATTGCCCCCTCAATATCGTTTGCAAAATCATCTCCAACCATTAAAGCTTCACTCTTTACGCCATTTATTGCTTTGAGTGCTCTTTTAAATATTATTGGGCTGGGTTTGTGCACACCCTGCTCTTCAGAAATAAGAACCGCATCAAAAAAAATGTCAATACCACAGCCGGTGAGTTTTTTGTACTGAACCTCCTTAAACCCGTTTGAGATGAGAGCCATAATGCAACCTCTCTTTTTAAGCTCCTTCAGTACCTCAAGAGCGTGTGGCATCAGAGCTTTCTGGTAGGGCATCCTCTCAAGATACTCCTCACCCATCTTTTGAGAGAGCTCTCTGTTCTCAATTCCGAACAGGAGAAGGGTTTGGTAAAAACGCTCAGATCTTAAAACAGCTTTAGGCAGCTCACCCTGTTCATACAAAGCCCACAACCGGTGATTAACGCTATGGTATGTTTTGTAAAACTCCTGTTTATCTAAATGGTGTAAAGAGTACTCATCTAGTAATGAGTAGATGTTGTTGCAGGCATTTGTGTCAAAGTCCCAGATGGTGCGGTCTAAATCAAACAGGAGATATTCGTACTCTTTTTTTAACATTCTTAACTGTTGTTTTGCTGACTCTTCTCTACTACTTTGTGTAGTAATCTATCATTAAGTTGATTGCCCTGCTACAAACCGGACAGAATCCTTCGGCTGTATTTGACTTCATCCTGCAATCCAGATACGGGCGGAAAATCCCTTTTGCCATATAACCCCCCCCCTCAAAAAGACCGGTAATGTTTTTGTATGCCGGGTCATTGGGGGTTGGTTGCGGCACCTCTGCAGAAATCATATCTCTCCATTTGCCTGCAAAGTTGACCATTGTGGTGATGTTTGGTTCCCACGGCTCAACCTTTAGATTATAGAACTCCTCATATGCTACCTCAGAGGAGTAGTACTCATCTCCAAGACCGGCAAAGCTGTGCCCTAATTCGTGAACAAACACCTGGGCAGAGTGCTTGTGATCCGACATACTAAGCCCGTAAAAGTTAAAAATTCCTCCCCCTCCATATTTCTCTGTATTGACAATAACATATAGAGCATCGCATTTGCTGTTTGAGGCTGCAGAGGCAACGATCCTCTGGTTTGGCGCAGTGAGATACCTGTCTATGCGAAAGGTGTAGAAATTGGACGAAACAGCGGTTCTCCTCCATATATCCTGCTGAGGAATATCTGTACCTGAGTCTTGAGATTCCGATAGTACTGCCCAGATGTTAAAGTCACTCTTTCTGGTTTTGTATGGTTCGATATCAAACAGATATCCTGCAAACCTTTCGGCATCTCTACAGAACTTATCCATCTGTTGCGCTGTATAACCCTCGGCTATGAAAACCAGATCTACTTTGTTTGAAGTTGCTCCGTTATATAGGATTGTATCAATTTTGTAACTATTCTGAATCTCTTGGTTGATTAGCTTATCTGCAGGATCTACAGGAAACCTCCCCATCTCCCGAAACCCTCCGCTCAGTTTATCTCTTTCGTAAAAGGCCACCACCACACTCTCTTTTGGAAAGGGTATCCAGTAAGAGCACTCAAAGGCTTTTCTGCTCTCTTTTGCCTCGGATGTTGTTCTCCACTCCTGAAAAAGAGAGTTAAACCCTTTAGAGAATATCTCCTCACCGGTTTTAGTCATAACCCTGTAGTGGTACTCTCCGTAATTAAAGGGATCTTTGAGATTTACCCTTG